>JAPLTI010000262.1 GCA_026398285.1 Verrucomicrobiota bacterium | reverse complement strand
AAAAACATAACCAACACGACGCTCATACGAAAAATATCCAGATGCAAAAGAGCACTCCGGGCTCGTCGTTCAGGTAAAAAGCGGCTGAGGAAATTTCCACGGCCACTGTGGCCACTGTCGCTTGGGGATTCGCGGCGAGGAGGCCGCGCGCGGTTTCAAGAAGGGGTAGGGCGGCGCCGCAGCCGAGGCCGAGCAGGTCTTGGAGAAAGGAATTCGGGCGGAGTCCGAGGATGTCTGAAATGTAACTGCTCAAGCCCGGGCACAAATAGCCCGTGCAGGTGCAGACCAACAGCGCATCGATGTCGGAGGCCTTGAGCGAGGCGAGATCGCAGGCTTTGAGAAGTGCCTCCGAAGCCAGTCGAGGCGCGTGTTGTTCAAAGTGTTGATGCAACTCCCCGGCATCGAAGCCGAAGCTCTTCCTTAAATCTGGATCGCAAAATCGGCGAGTTTCGATGCCGGAATTTCCAGTCAGAACTTTTTGGAGAAGCTCTCTGGAGCGCCCGCGCAGTCCATCCATCGTGTCCGAGTTCTTGAGGGTTTCAAAGCACTCGGCCTGTGTGAAGGAGTGCGGCGGAAAAGCTGTGGCGAGGGATTGGAGATACATCAGCGGACGAGGTGGAGAAGGGTTTGAAAAGGCATCATTTTCCTCTGGGCAAGGGTGCGGGTGATCCGCAACGCGGCCCGATTCATCAAGAGATGATGCAGGATGGTGGCGGTCGTCAGGCGTCGTTTGAAGCGGGAGACCTGGCTGGCGGTGGAGGCCTCCGCAGCTTCCAGCCACGATTTGCGGCCGGCGGCATAGTCCAGCGCAGGTTGTAGCGCGCACTCGGCGGACTCAAATGCCATGCTCATCCCGTTTCCTGTAAAAGGCGGGATCATGCTCGCTGCATCGCCGATGCTGAAGGCAGGTCCGGCCTGCAGACCGGTTTGAAATCCAGCGACACCGCAGAAGCTCGATTCATCCAAGTCAGCCGCCTCCAAACGGTCTGCGAGCGCATGAAGCGAAGATTCGCGGAGCATGGTGAGAAGCAGGGCGCTTCCCTTGGCTCCACGAGCAGGCCGGGCCTTGAAGAGCCCGCAGATATTCACCATGCCGTCTTCGATTTTTGCGAGGCCGATATAGCCGCCGGGCGAGGTGAACATTTCGAGATCATGCGTGAGCGGCAGGTTGCGGGCATGGCATTTCAGGCCCAACCATCGCGATGGCTGCCGAGGTCTTCCGGCGGCCCAGATGACGCCGGATGCCGGTGCGATGCGCGAGTTAGTGACGAGTGTGCCGCCGAGCGAAACGAACTGCCGCTGCAGGTGATCGTCAAGTTTCCAACGCGAAATTCCGCGACCGGGTGCCTGCATTTCCGCGAGCCGTCCCGCCGAGTCGCTCCAGGAGGCGCTTTGCAAACGCGTCGCATCGTCTAGGCAATCGGCGATACCAAGAGCAGTCAGCGTTTCGCGACCCACGCCGCTGATGAATTCCCCACACACGCGATGCCTCGGATACGCCGACGCCTCGTGTAGAGTCACCGCCACTCCACGGGATTGCAGGGCGATGCCCAGCGACAGCCCGGCAAGTCCCCCTCCCGCGATGGTGATTGGCTTCTTCAACGGCGCGAGGCTACCAGTCTCAACGCTCCGCGCCAGTGGGATGATTCCCGTATGTGCCATTTTTTCGAATCGAGGCCGAGGAGGGCAGGGAGTTCGCCTGGGCGGAAGCCGGCGCGGATGCTTGCGGGCATGTCGTGCTGGTTTGGCGATGCGGAAGCTTGAGATCGCGGGAAAAAAGTTGAAAAAAATATTTTTGAACCCCCAGCGGATGTCCGACCGGGATTGATAGGGTCTCACTCGAAATGATCACCAAAATCCTATCCGCCTTCCAAGCGGCCACGCGCTGCTTTCGCCCGCAGACTCAATTCCCAAGCCGCTTCGCACGGCAGAGCGAGTTTGTGTTTTGAGCTATGCAAACCAACGCCTATGGAAAACCGATTCGGGATCGCGAATTACTGCGCCGCATCGAAAAAGCCCGCACCTACCAGTGCTTGAACGACCCGCTGGGAGAACTCTACGACCCCATCGAGGACGACCCGGACATCAAGCTCATCATGCGGGTAGTCGAGCGCCGGGCCGAAAAAGAGTCGCCAATCGTCGGCATGGGCCGCTGCCACGATGTTTGGGGCCGCATGCGCAGGATTCTGAAAACTGAGCACGGTATAGTCTGGTATCCACCCAGCGACATGAATACCGGCATCCTCTTCGATTAAACGTGAGATTCCTCGTGCCACGCATTTCGTTGATAAAACTGCTCAAGGCCGTTTGCAGCGGTGCCGTCCCGCTTTTGCGCATTGAGGCATCTGCGGGTTTTGTCACCCTCTCCTGCGGCAATATCGAAGCGGGCTGTGAGGCCACTGTTGAGCGGTCCGGCGTGTGCTTTCTTCGCCATTCCAAGCTGAAGAAGCTCATCCAGACCTACCATTCCGATGCAGGGCACTCTACCACCATCGATATCGAGGTGAGGCCCTCTGGCATTCGTGTCGGGCGCACCAGGGTTTCGCGTGCCGGTTGGGAAATCTCGCTGTTTGCGAAACCCGAAATCGCCCCAAGGACACTTCGCTTCCGCGAGCCGTTTGTGCCAGAGGAACCACCTCCAGTGGACCTGCAAATGCATCTGCCCTTGTTTCCTGCTGGCGTTGACGACGCCCCGTTACACTCCACGCCGCGCCACACGCCATTTTCATGAACGCTATCACCACGCTCTTTCTCGCCCTGCTCCTCAGTGCCTGCACCGCCATTCAGAAGCCCGAACCCGAGATCAAGCGC
>JAPLTI010000271.1 GCA_026398285.1 Verrucomicrobiota bacterium | reverse complement strand
GTCGATATCGATGAATCCGACGCCCCATCCATCCGCGAAGCCTGCACCGGGGTTGCCTTCCTCAAAGGCTCGCGAGAAAAATCCGTGCCGCTCGAATTTGTCCGCATCGAACCCTACATCCTGCCGAAAAAATCCCTCTCGGGCGAGAGCACCGAGCGCGTTGATACCCGTGTCCTCCAGATTATTTTCCGATTCAAAAATCCGGCTTTCCCCGTCTATGTCGGGCAGCAGATGGATGTATTCCTACAAGAGTAAGCCTTCTCCTTGTTGAACAGAACCGCTTAGTGTTCAAAAAAAGGTCATTCCATTCCAACCGCACCCTAAATTTCAGACATTTCATAGCGCGGTTTTTTTGTTGGATTGACCCTACAGGGATTCCGAACTACCAGCGCATTGTCTATGAAGCAAAAAATTGTCCCTGCCCTTGCCCTTCTTCTTTTTTCCACACTCCCATCCGCCTTCCCGCTCGAAATCGAAGGAGTGAAAGTTCCTCCTCAATCCAGCGTGAACGGGCAGTCACTCTCACTGAACGGCGCCGGTCTTCGCACCGTGACGATCGCCTTCATTCCGATTAAAGCCTATGTGGCCGCCTTCTACACCCCCTCCCCATTGAAATCTGAAGAGGCCGTGTTGGCCTCGCCGGGTCCGCTTCAATTCACATTCACTTTTCTGAAATCCGTCAGCAAGACTCAGGCTGTAAATGCTTGGCAGAGCCAAATTCAGGCCAGCATGACCTATTCCTATCCGGGCATTGAAAAAGATCGGACAGCCTTTCTCGGCATGTTCGGTGCCATTAACCAAGGCGGAACGGAAATGATCCAACTCGTCGGCTCCGAAACTCAAGTTTACGATAACGGCAAACTGAAAGGCACAATTCAGGGTCGCGATTTTCAAAAGGCCTTTCTGAGCGTGTGGTTCGGCTCAAATCCCGTTCAACAGGACTTGAAAGCCGCGCTTTTTGGAAACTAATTCCGCTTCACCTTGCCAGCTTCGCCTGCGCCCATATAGTTGTCCCCGTGAACAAGGCTGAATTGCTTGGCTATTTGGAAAAAATAGATGGCGAACTGAAGTCCACCGCCATCCTGCACATCTATGGAAGCGCAGCGTTCATGCTCTTGGATGAACCCGACCGGACAAGTCTCGATATTGATGTGGCTGCCCCTTATTCCGTAGTGGACGAAAGTGAACTCCGTCGGGCTGCCGAGCTTGCGGGGATTCCGCTCAATCCCGCCGACGATTATTCGTCCGACCATCTGGAGTGGATTTCGGCGGTGCGACTCTGCCTCGCGCAGCCGAATGCCGGAACGGACATCGTTCTCTGGCGAGGCCGAAATTTGTTGGTCAAAACCGGATCCGTGCCGCAGCTCATTGCCAGTAAACTCATCCGCTATGATGAGATTGATCGCAGCGACATCCAATACCTCTGCCGTCAAATTCCAGTAAGGATTGATGCGGTGGAGGCCGCCGTTGGCGATCTGCCGGAAGCATTTCGTGAAGACGCCTTGGTGAGGGAAAATCTGGCCAACTTCAAGATTGATGCGAGTCTTTGGGGGTTGCGTCCATGACACCCCGGGAACGCCTGCAAACCGCTTACGAGCTGGCTTTTTACCCGCCGCGATTGCACATGGCCTGGCGACAAGTGCAGAAGAACCCATCCGATTCAACGGGAGAATTGGGCGAGTTGTTGGACCAGGCTTGGCTTTTGCACCAAGCTTTGCCCGAATATGGTTATGCATCCCAGCGGGCTTTGAATCGCCTGGCCCTGTATCAAGCCAAGGCCCGCGCATTCGGCATGGTGACTTTTCTCGCGAATATCAGAAAGTATTGTTCGCGCCCTGAAATCACAGCCCGCATCGTTCCGGGCAACCTCGTGCGCGATATCGGCCTGCCTCCGCTGAGTAGATAACCATGCACTGGCTTTTTGATCTACTCATTGACTTGTTCATTCCGTGGGGCTCGCATCGCGAGGACCGGTCTATTGTCGGAAAATCTCCAACCGACCGCCAGACTGCTTGGATTGCGCGAGGACTTCTCATTTTACTACTTATTGCTGTAGTGGCATATGCAATCTGGAATCGATAATTAGAACAAGCCAATGAACTCCGCTACCGATGAGGGCTGCGGTTTTCCTGAATTGTTGCTTCTCGCACGAATCTTTGGCGGTCGGCGACCCTGAGATCTACGAAAACCGTTCGATCATTGATCGTGTCCGCAGACTCGGCGTGGCTCTTCCTGAAAGGAACCGATTATCAAAACGCAAGTCCGCCTATTGAAAAATAGTCGAGTCACTTCGCAGACATCACATAAAGCTTTCTCGCATGCTCGTTATAGGCCAGCGATTCACCTGTGCCATTTCGAGGGCATTTACCCAGTAGGCGCTCCGTTGGGATTTTCTTTGCCTCTCAAGGGTCATAATTTCTTGCACCGCTCGGGAGAACACACTATCACGCGTCCCCGTGAGCGCTTCGGGGCCATTCTGTGCAGGTGGAACGTGTTTCTCTGAGGATGACATGTGGAATATTTTCGTCCTTTTTCCATGAGCGAAATTTTTTTTCAAGGCTTCTGGCGGATGGATTGGGGGCTGGGCAACCCAAACAAAACGGCTGCGCTCATTGCTATCCTCATGGTGGCCGTCTGGTCGCTGGCCTACTTACGCAACAGGCTTTTCTGGGTTTCCCTCGTGTTGTTTTCTGCTCTGGGGATCTGCCTGGTGCACACCTTTTCCCGTGGGGGCATGGTGGCTGCTTTCTGTGGACTGATCCCCCTGCTGGTTTGCCTGCGGCGTCCCCTGCCCATGAAGCGGATCGTCGGGGTTGTTGCCGCCTTCTGGCTGATCATCGGCGCGTCCATCTATCTCCAAGCCCACGAACGCTACGGGCAAGGTGTCGTTCAGGAGGATCGTTCCATTTCAAATCGCTTCGTCCTGTGGAAGGCGGCTCCCACGATGATGGTTGACGCCCCTGGCGGATGGGGATTCGGGCAGTCTGGCAAAGCCTACATGGACTGGTATCAACCCCTCGATCGGAACGAATCTTATTCTAATTCTCTTTCAAGATGAGATGTATTATGCTTTCTTTTCGGGATGCCACGAAAACCCACCATCGATCCGACTCTCGTCAATAAAGCCCAAGAAATCGCCAACGATACCAAGTGCGCCAGCACCCTCCGCCTATG
>JAPLTI010000248.1 GCA_026398285.1 Verrucomicrobiota bacterium | reverse complement strand
GCGGGTGCTGTCCAAGCTCCTGATGCGGTCGGTATCGATACGGCCGGGCATGATGTTGTTTACCCGGATGCCTTCTGGAGCGAGTTGGATGGAGAGCGTCTTGACCAGACTTGTTACGCCGGATCGCATGACATTTGAGAGAATGAGTTGTTCGGAGGGCTCTTTGACGGTGATAGAGGTGATCGTGAGAATGGAGCCACCGCCGCGTTGGCGCATCGAGGGGAGGACGCTGCGTATCATGCGAACAGTGCTGAGAAGATTGAGTTCAAAGGCATCCTGCCATGATTCGTCGCTGAAGGTGTCGAAGTTTCCTGCGGGAGGACCGCCTGCATTGGCTACGAGGAGATCGACTCCGCCGAATTCCGAGATGGTGCGTGATGTCCAGTTCGCGATGGCTACCGGATCTTTTGCATCCATTTGCGATGCGAGCACGGGAGTTCCCGTTTCTTCATGGATTTGCGAAGCGGCTTTCTCGGCAGACTCCAAGTTCCTGCTGGCGAGGGATACCTTTGCGCCTTCGCGGGCGAGTTCCCGGGCGACTCCAAAACCCAGTCCGCGACTGGACGCGGCTACCATTGCGACTTTTCCTTGAAGCATGAAATCCATCGCTACGCCTTGAAAAGATCGGGCTGCGAGGAGGAGACCGGGGCGGACTGTGGAGCAGGCAGGCCGAGTTTTTTGTAGGCCTTGGGCATGGCGACACGGCCCTGGGCGGTGCGTTTGATGTAGCCTTGCATGATCAGGTAAGGCTCGTGCACTTCCTCAATAGTGCCCGACTCTTCTCCAATGGCGACGGCGAGACTGTTCACGCCAACTGGGCCTCCATCGAAAAGGCCGATGATCGCTTCCAGGATGCGCTTGTCCATTTCGTCAAAGCCCTCGGCATCGATGTCGAGCATGGTGAGGGCGTCGGTGGCGCTCTGGGCGGTGATTCTGCCCCCGGCACGAACCAAGGAGTAGTCGCGCACCCAGCGGAGAAGATTGTTGGCGATGCGTGGTGTGCCTCGGGCGCGGCGGGCGATTTCCAAGTCGGCACCTGCTTCCAACTCGCTGCCGAGAAGTCCCGCGCTTCGACTCACAATGGCGGCAAGGGTTTCAGGAGCGTAGTAGTCGAGTCTGCAGTTCATGCCGAATCGCGAGCGCAGCGGATCGCTGATCATACCCGAGCGGGTCGTCGCGCCGATGAGGGTGAAGGGCGCGAGGCTCAGCCTCACGGTTCGGGCGCTCGGGCCTTGGTCAATAACGATGTCGAGTTTGAAATCCTCCATCGCGGGATACAAATACTCCTCGATGGCTGGTTGCAGGCGGTGGATTTCATCGATGAAGAGAACTCCGCCGCGTTCGATATTTGTAAGCAATCCTGCGAGGTCGCCGGCCTTTTCGATCATTGGTCCGCTGGTGGTGCGGACTTCGGAGTTCATGGCATTGCCTATGATGTAGGCGAGGGTGGTCTTGCCAAGTCCGGGTGGGCCGCTCAGGAGGATGTGCTGGAGCGTGTCGCCTCGTTGCTTGGCCGCCTCGACCATCACCTGCAGGCGTTCTACCGTTTTTTCCTGACCCGCAAATTCCTCGAAAAGCGGCGGCCTGAGAGAAATCTCAAAAGCCGAATCTATGGGCTCAAGGTCCTGGGATTTGGGGTCTGGCGTGCTCATGGGAATCTTAAATTGTGAGCCTCTAGCACACGCGTAAAGGAGTCATCGCAAAAAGTGCCAAGCTTGAATCTCACAAAACGAATGTAATACCAAAAGAACGCTGCTTTTGGACTTTTGGAGGGGTGCACAGGCGTCCCGCCTGTGTAAGGCGGTGGATACCGTGGTTCGGATGGGTGGGGTTCGTGCCATTGAGCCAGTCTCAACACGGCCGAGACGGCCATGCTCCCTTCTTTTGTCGTGAGAAATCCAATTTCAAAGAGACCTTGGTATAAGCTTCCCTCTATTCAGGGAAACACAAAATCCCCAAGTTTTTTTTGATCGCTTGACTATTTCCTCCGCACTGTCGCAGGAGGTTTGTAAATACCCAGCCTCAGAATGGAATGTCGTCGTCCGGCATGTCGCTCGGAGGAGGTGCGACTTGGCGTTGAGCTTGTGGTGGCGCGGAGCGGCGAGGGGCGGCGGCAGGAGCGGATTCGTAGCCCTCATGCTCTCCTCCACTGGAAGGTCCGGGCCCTCCTGTGCGACCGCCCAAGAGCTGCAGGTTCTCACCCACTACCTTCATGCGGCTCCGCTTTTGCCCACTGGCTTTGTCTTCCCATGTATCCATACGAAGGCGGCCTTCGATGTAAACGGGACGGCCTTTCTTGGCGTATTCACCGGCTATCTCGGCGAGGCGTCCCCAGAGTTCGACATCAACAAATGTTGTCTCCTCGCGTTTTTCACCGTTGTCGAGGGTGTAATTGCGGTTGATGGCCAGGCCAATGTCCGTAACGGCGCTGCCTTTCGAGGTAAACTTGACTTCGGGGTCGCGTGTGACGTTTCCGATGAGGATGACTTTGTTGACGTTGGCCATGGCTTCCTTATTGGGTTAGGCTGCGGCTGGAGCCGAAGCTTTTTTATTAGGGAGTTTGAGGTAGTTTTGGAGGAGAATGTCGTTATCGAGTTTGAGCTTGGAGCGCAGTTTGTCGATGGCGGTCGGGGCGGCTTCGAACACGAAATTCACGAAGTAGGCACTCTTGAGGTGGTCTGTTTCGTAGGCGAGTTCGCGTTTTTCGAGGCGCTGAACCTGCTCGATGGCGGCTCCCTCGGCTTTGAGCACGTTTTCAAGGCGCTCGATGGTGTCTTTGATGGTTTCTTCTTTGCCTCGTGTATTGAGGGCGAGGAGTGCTTCGTATCTGTTCATTGTTCCTGGTTTTTTTGGTTGAATTGATTCATTGCGGCTTCGATGCCATGGGCATTGGCGAATTCAAAAGCGTCCGACGCCCTGCTCACAGATTCCTGAAGCAGGGGAAGTTCCTCTTGGCGGAATCCGCCGAGGACATGGTTATGGAGGGTGCTTTCCGGTTTTCCGATTCCAACGCGGATTCGGGGGACTGCCTCTGTTCCCATGTGGACGAGAACGGATTCCAGTCCATTGTGCCCGCCAGCGCTGCCGGACTTGCGAAGCCTCAGCATGCCAAGTGGGAGAGAGGTGTCATCGAGGATGACCATGATTTCAGTGGCCGGGATTTTGTAATATCGCGAAAACTCGCCCACTGCTTCGCCGCTGAGGTTCATGAAGGTTTGTGGCTTCATGAGGGTGCGTCCACCAGTGCGCGCAGTGTCTGAATTCCACTTCTGGTCGAAGGAGAATGTGGTGGCTCCCCGCCGTGCCAGCTCGTCGCCAACCATGAACCCAACATTGTGGCGGGTATTCTGGTATTGAGTGCCCGGATTTCCGAGACAGGCTACGAGCCGGTATGCAGCGGTTGATTCCACTTCGGCGGAAATTACTTTTTGTCCGATCCTGCTTCGGCTTTCTTCTCCTTGATGACTTCCGGAGCGGCGGCAGCGGTTGTTGCCGCGGGCTCTGAGGCTACTGCAGGCTCGGCAACGATGAAGACTGTGAGATCGGCATCGACATCGGCTTCCACGCCTTTTGAAAGCGGGAGATCACGGACGTGGATGGAGTCGCCGATCTTGAGGGCGCTGACATCGACCTTGATGATCTCGGGAAGATCTTGCGGGAGGCATTGAATGGCAATCGAGCGCATGCTCTGCTCAAGAAGGCCGCCAAAATTTTTCACGCCGTCCGATTCGCCGAAAGGCTCGATGGTGATGTCGGCAGAGATTTTTTCTGTCATCGACACCGCTTGGAAGTCCACATGCAAAATCTGGTGGCGGAGCGTGTGGCGCTGCACTTCCTGGATGAGCGAGAGTTGGCTGGATTTATTCGAGCCGTCTTGGATTTCCAGATCGACGAGGATGTTTTCTCCAACGGCGTGGTAGAGGAGGATTTCCAGTTCGCGGTGCGAGACTTCGAGATTTGCAGGCGTCGTGTGGTGACCGTAGATGACGGCTGGGACGGATCCGCGGGCGCGGACGCTCTTGACGGCATTGCGGCCGCTTTCGGAGCGGGGACGGGCTGTGAGTTTAACTTGCTTGGCCATATGTGTGGTTTACTTGGTTTGTTTTACTTCAAAGAGCGAACTTACGGACTCGTCGTCGTGAATGCGCCTGATCCCCTCACCGAGAAGCTCGGCAACGGAGAGTGATGTGACTCTGCTGCCGGTCGTGAGACGAGCCGGAACGCTGTTCGTGGAAATCAACTCCTTTAAATCGGAGTCCCTCAAACGCTCAACTGCCAAATCTGTCAGGATGGTATGGGAAATGCCAGCATAAATATCGAGGGCCCCGTGTTTCCTGAGAATCCTTGCAGCGCTGGTGATTGTGCCGGCTGTTTCGGTGAGATCGTCAACGATGAGAATATTTTTTCCCGCCACCTCGCCGATGATGTGCGAGGCTTCGGTCTCGGTCGCGCTTTTGCGTTGCTTGACCACGATGGCGATACGGGTGTCGAGAGCGCTGGCATAGGCGGATGCCATTTTCACTCCGCCGACATCGGGTGAGACGACGATGAGATTTTCGATGCCCATGGAGCGGATGTGCTCGACCATCACAGGCATGGCATGCAGGTGGTCCACCGGTATGTCAAAAAAGCCCTGCAATTGTTGTGCGTGGAGATCCATCGTCAGCACGCGGTTCACGCCTGCGGCCACAAGGAGATTCGCAACGAGCTTTGCGGTGATCGGCACGCGTGGCTGGTCTTTGCGGTCTTGGCGGGCGTAGCCAAAGAATGGCAAGACTGCTGTGATGCGGGCGGCACTGGCACGCCTCGCTGCATCCACCATGATGAGAAGTTCCATCAGGTTTTGGTTTGTCGGCGGGCACGTGGGCTGAATGATGAAAACATCCCGGCCTCGGATGTTGTCGTTGATTTTTACAAAAGTCTCACCATCGGGGAAGGAAGTGACGGTGGCGTCGCCAAGAGGAACTTTGAGGTAGGAGCAAATATCGCGGGCCAGCGCCGGATTGGCGTTGCCTGTGAATATTTTCATTTCCGGATTGCTGGAAAGAGTCATGGGATGTCAGGCAACGGCTTTGGTGTGAGATGTGATGGATTTAGGGTTGGTTGGCGAGAGGTTCTGGCTTCGGAGGAGGTTCGAGGGGAATTGTAGGCTCCACGCGCGTTTGCGCGAGTCGTGCGAGATAGGTCTTCTCCATGAGGTCGCACTTTTTCGAGAGAGAACTGTCTAGCTTCCTCATTTTTTTGAAGAGTAATTCGTAGTATTTACGGTAGGCCGCGCGTTCGCCTTCAAATGTGCTCGCGGCTTTGGCTTTTGCGAGAAGGCTTGAAACGTCGGAATCCTGTTCGGCCTTTGCTCTCACCTGTTGGTAACGGATTTTGACCTTGCGCTCCTGCTCTTCACCGGATGCTGCGAGCGTGCGTGGATCTATGGGAGCGGGTGCACCGTCCGTGGGCATGAGCTGGTTCGGATCCACATAATCCTTGTCAGACTCTGTTGCAGGCAAGGCCTCGCCTGTTAAAGAAATCTGCGTTTCGGAAATGATGTCCGTAGTCGGGGCCGCAGGATCGTTCGGTAGGTTAATAAAATCCTGATCGCTCGGAGTGACCTGCGGGGCGGGGATTGCTTGAGCCTCCACCGTCGAGGCATCTTGGGCCATGGCTGGGCAGGTGAGCGTGGAGACAATAAAAAGGGAAGTGATGAATCGCTTGAGAAGCATGGCGCGGGCGGCAGACTTGAAATCACAGCAATTTTGGGATGACTTGGCAAGAGCATGAATCCAAAGACGCGTTACCCAGCCGAGGGACCTGTGGAAGCCGCTCGGGCGATGAAGCAGGAGCCGGGCTTTGTTTTTTTGGATTCCGCCCTCCCCGGCGATGGCTCTGTTTCTGTCCTGGCCTGCAAGCCGGATCTTGTGTTGCGTGGTCGGGATTGGGATATGCTCGAACAGGAGTTGGAGCGTCGTCGTCGAAATAATGTGGTGTCAGGGATTCCCGATGGAGCCGCTATCGGTTGGATTGGATACGACGGAGACTTCTATTTTTCATTTTATGATCGGCTTCATGTTTATTTGCATGATGCTGGGGAGTGGATCCTCCGCCCGGAAAAATTTCTGGGGCATTTGAATCCTTCGGTCTCTGCAAATCTTGATTTCAAGCCGCTGCTTGGCAGGGATGAGTTTATAGGGATGGTCGATTCTGCGCAGGAGTTCATTGCTGCTGGCGACATTTATCAAGTCTGTCTGAGCCACCCCTTCGTTGCTGCTGGAGGGGCTGACCCGTGGGCTTTTTATGAGATGCTGAGGAAGCATTCTCCAGCTCCACATGCGGCGTTTTTGGACTGCGGAGATCTACAAATAGCCTCGGCTTCGCCGGAGAGTTTTTTGAATATGTCGGGTAGGCACATTCAAACCAGGCCAATCAAGGGCACGAGGCCTCGCAATCCTGATCAGGCGGGGGATAGATTAAGTTCGCAGGAGTTACTGACATCCTCAAAAGAAATCGCGGAGTTGGTCATGATTACCGACCTTGAGCGCAACGATCTGGGCCGCGTTTGCCGCTACGGGACAGTCCATGTGCCGGAGTTGCTCCGCCTTGAAAGTTACGAACAGGTTTTTCATCTGGTCTCTACCATTTCAGGAGAATTGCGATCCGATGTGAGCCATGTTGCTGCATTCCGCGAGTGTTTCCCCGGCGGGTCGATTTCTGGTGCACCAAAAAAACGTGCCATGGAGATCATTCGGGTGCTCGAAGTGCATCCACGCGGCATCTACACGGGAGCAATCGGCTACTTTGGTTACAATGGCGAGAGTCGTTTTTCGATTGCTATCAGGACTGCGGTTTTTGAGCCGACGCGCTCTCATTTCCATGTGGGAGCCGGCATTGTGGCGGATTCCATAGGGGAGAAGGAA
>JAPLTI010000062.1 GCA_026398285.1 Verrucomicrobiota bacterium | reverse complement strand
AGAACATCAGCGTGAGAGAGGTTTAAAAAATCCGCCGCCCGCTCGTAGCCAGAGGCATCCGGTTCGGGAATTTCAAACCTCACCTCTGGCGGGTATTGATAATTACTGCCTGGGTCTGTGACCGTGACCACCGGACATTCCCAATCGGGACGGTTGACATTGAGGGCGTCGCGGAGATCGCGAGTGAATGTGGCGATACCACACTTTCTTGGCGGGTAGTCGCCGAGGATCGCAGCCTTGGTTGTAAATTGAGAAGAGTTCATCCGTTGCGACCATGCTTTTAGTCGCTGCGGAGAATTTGCGTATGGGGTGATGCCCTCAGCAGACGCTCAATCCCTGTGGTAGGGCGTTCCGGCGAGGATCGTTTCGGCGCGGTAGATTTGCTCGAGGGCTACGAGCAGGGCGAGTTCGTGCTGGAGGGTCTGCGGGCCGAGCGACCACAGAAGATCAGCCCGCGAACGGGTGGCTTCATCCCATCCGTCGGAAGCGCCGACAAGCAGTGCAAAACGCGAAACCGAGCGGTTGCGGAGCTTTTGGATTTGGGCGGAAAAGGCGCGACTGGCGAAGGTTTTTCCGCGCTCGTCGAGAAGCACACGGTGGCATCCCTCGGAAAGCTCGAGCATCCGCTCGTGCAGGCGGGGACCGGTTTTGACAAAGTGGCACTCGACCTTGGCAAAGGCGTTCAGTCGCCCGAGGTAATCCTCGATGCCGATTTTAGCGAAATCGAGCGCAGGCCTGCCGGCAGCGATGATTTTCCAGGTCAACGCTGAACCGGGTTGAAATCCGCCGCATGGTAGGAACTGCGGACGAGCGGACCGCTGGCGACGAATTCAAAACCCTTGTTGCGCGCAATATCACCGTAGTGGTCGAACATCTCAGGAGTGATGTAGGCGACGACAGGCAGGTGGTTCGGCGTGGGGCGGAGATATTGACCGAGCGTGAGGACGCGGACACCGGCTTCGCGCAGGTCGTCCATCGCCTGAAAAAGCTCGGGCTCCGTCTCGCCGAGACCGAGCATGATGCCGCTCTTGGTCATCAGTTCGGGACGCAGCTCGCGGGCGCGGGCCAGAAAATCCAGCGAGAGTTGATACTTCGCACGGGAACGCACAAGCGGCGTGAGGCGCTCGACGGTTTCGAGGTTGTGATTGAAAACATCCGGGGCGGCTTGAAGAACGCGCTGGAGCGGTTCGTCCTTGCCGTTGAAATCCGGCACGAGAACTTCGATAACAATCTTCGGGTCCAGCGCACGGATGGCTTCGATGGTTTTGCCCAAATGAGCGGCGCCACCGTCAGCAAGGTCGTCACGCGCCACAGCGGTGATTACGACATGTTTGAGGCCGAGGCGTTTGACCCCCTCCGCGACACGCTGGGGTTCATCCTCCTCGAGAGCGAAGGGTTTGGCTGTATCGACGGCGCAGAATCCGCAAGCCCGCGTGCAGCGATCGCCTGCGATCATAAAAGTGGCTGTTCCCCCGCTCCAGCACTCCCAGCGGTTCGGGCACTGCGCGCTTTCGCAAACGGTGTGGAGGCGAAGATCCGAAATCAGACCCTTGGTGGAAAAGAACACAGGATTCGAGGGCAGGCGCACCTTGATCCAGTCGGGCTTCTTTTGCTGATGAAGGGTCGAGTCGATTTTAATGGTGGCCATGGTTTTCCTGAAAAATGCTTCCCGGCAGCATACTGGCGGCTTGGGAAAAGATGCCATCGATCTTGTATTTCAGCGCAGCGGTGTCAACCATCAACACCCTCAAACCCGATCCATGACCACATCCCGACAACTTTTCGAAGCCGCAAAAAAACGCATCCCCGGCGGGGTGAACTCCCCTGTGAGGGCCTTCCGGGGCGTGGGAGGCGAGCCGTTTTTTGTGAAGTCGGCAAGGGGTTGCCGACTGACCACGGTGGACGACCGCGAGTTGATCGATTTTGTGGGAACTTGGGGCCCGGCGATTCTTGGTCACGCGGCTGAGCCTGTCATTGAGGCAGTGCGTGAAACGGCGGGACGCGGATTGAGCTTTGGCACGCCAAATCCTCTGGAGGTGGAAATGGCCGAGACGATCTGCCGCATGGTGCCGTCGGTAAAGAAAGTGCGCATGGTGAACAGCGGCACCGAGGCCACCATGAGCTGTATCCGACTCGCCCGAGGGTTCACAGGCCGATCCACCCTGCCAATGCCGGCCTGTATCTGCCAGAACCGGGATTCCTCGAGGGCCTGAGGGAAATCTGCACACGCGAGGGCGCGGTTTTGATTTTCGACGAGGTCATGACCGGCTTCCGCCTCGCTCCAGGCGGCGCGCAGGAGATATTCAAAATCACTCCAGACCTCACGGCGATGGGGAAAGTCATCGGCGGCGGCCTTCCGGTGGGAGCCTTTGGCGGACGGGCGGAAATCATGGACTGCCTGTCGCCGGATGGCCCCGTTTATCAAGCTGGAACTCTCTCTGGAAATCCCATCGCGATGGCGGCGGGTCTTGCCCAACTGCGCGAAATGGAACGCATCGGCGGCTGGGCTCTCCTCGAAAAAACCGGCGCGGCCTTTGAGGCCGCCACGCGAGAGGCGATTCAGGGGCTTCCCCTCACCTTCCAGCGGATTGGCTCGATGTTTTGCCTCTATTTTCATGGGGGTCCGGTGCGGAATCTTCAAGAGGCCATGGGCAGCGACCGTGCGGGCTTCGGAAAATTCTTCCACGGCTGCCTCGAGGACGGCATCTACTTTGCGCCGTCGCAGTTCGAAGCGGGTTTTCTGTGCACAGCCCACTCCGCAGCGGACATCGAGAAAACGGCGGATGTCGTGAAAAAGAATCTGGCCCGTGTTTTTTGAGGTTACGCCGCCGTCCGCCGCATGATAGGAAACAGGGCATGACAGCATTGTTGGCACTAGAGGATGGACGGGTTTTTCATGGCGAGTCTTTCGGAGCGGAGGGCACGGCAACTGGCGAGGTTTGCTTCAACACTTCGATGAGCGGCTATCAGGAAATCCTCACCGATCCTTCCTATCGCGGCCAGATTGTGGCGATGACCTATCCGGAAATCGGCAATTATGGCGTGAATGACATCGATGTGGAGAGCGACAAGCCTCAAGTGCGCGGCTTCGTGATCGAAGAACTCAGCCCTGTCGTTAGCAATTGGCGCTCTGATTCCGACCTCGCCGGATATTTGAAAAAACACGGCATCCAAGGCATTCAAGGCATCGACACGCGCGCCCTCACCCGCCACCTCCGCACTCGCGGATCCATGCGGGCATGCATCACCACCGAGACCACTGATCCATCCAAGGCAGTGGAAATGGCCCGCAACGCCTCCTACGAGGGGGTGGATTTCGTAAAAGAAGTCACATCCACCGAAAAACACCAGTGGGACAAGGATAGTCGCCTGAGCCGTGAGTGGATCATCCGCCCGGGATTGGAAACCGCAGTGGATGCGGACGAAAAAGGCAATGTCTTCACCGACCTGCCTCCCGCCACCCACACGCTCGCCGCGCTGGATTTTGGAATCAAAAACAACATCCTCCGCTCGCTCCGGCAGAATGGATTCGATGTCACCGTGCTTCCCGCGACAGCAACCGCCGAGGAGGTTCTCGCTCTTGGAACGGATGGCGTTTTTCTCTCAAATGGCCCCGGCGACCCCGAGGCCCTCGACTACGCCCGTGAGACCGTCCGCGGCCTGATCGGGAAAAAACCGCTCTTTGGCATCTGCCTTGGCCACCAGATTCTCGCACTCGCTCTCGGGGGAAGCACTTTCAAACTCAAGTTCGGCCATCGCGGAGGCAATCAACCGGTCAAGGACCTCCGCACGGGAAAAATCGCCATCACATCGCAAAATCACGGCTATGCGGTCGACCCAGCCTCCCTTCCCGAAGATGTCGAAGTGACCCATGTGAACCTGAATGACGGGACGGTCGCTGGTCTGCGCCACTTGAAACACCGCGCCTTCAGCGTGCAATACCACCCCGAAGCCTGCCCCGGCCCGCATGATGCCGATTACTTCTTCGCCGAGTTCGCCAAAGAAGTTGCCGCCTCGAAAGCCTCAGCCTAATAATCACGCCATGGCCAAGCTCCAGATTTTCTTCCCTGATGGCTCCGAGATCACTCACGACCTTCCGGAGGAAAAAACATCCGTCGGTCGCATCTCTGAAAACCAACTGCACATTCCGGACGACTCCGTAAGCAGTCGGCATGCGGAGATTCTCTTTGAGAACGCGAATTTCTATGTTCGCGATCTCGACTCGACGAACGGCACTTTTATAAATGGCTCGAAAACCGAAAGCGCCGTCCTCAAGCATGGCGACGAAGTGCGTTTTGGCTCGGTCGCATGCCTATTCATCTCCGAAAACGCCGACTGTGCCGTAGCACCAGAAG
>JAPLTI010000116.1 GCA_026398285.1 Verrucomicrobiota bacterium | reverse complement strand
AATGCCTACTGCGACGAGTATATCCGCTATGTCTTCGAGCGGCGTTCAGACGCCTCCAAATCGGCCACGCAATTCCTTCTTGAGGAGGCAGACCGTCTCAGAAAAAAAATGCGCGTATCTGAGGAGGCGATGCAGAGTTTCCGCGAGCGGGAGCGCGCCGCTTCGATCGAAACCATGCTCAGCTCGGCTCAGGCCCAGGTATCCGAAATTTCGAATGTTCAGGCTGAAATTCAGAAACGCATTCAGCAGATTGACAGCGACCTGGCTGTCGTGAGGGCTAATAAAGGTGCGGTCGAAGAGTTGCTCTTTCTTCCAAGTGTGGCTGCCGAGCCGAAGGTTGCCCAATATTCAGAGTCCCTGAACGCCCGCCAGCGCGAGTTGACCCTCCTCTCCCAGCGCTATCGCGCAAAGCACCCCGCTTATATTTCTGTTAAAACTCAGATCGACCTCACAAAGGCCGATCTGCGTCGCGTTCTCAATGATGCCGTCAACCTTCTTGAAACGGCTCGCAATCGACTCGAAGTCCAAGCGAATGAAACAAAAATCGCCCGCGAAAAAGCTGAGGGACGACTTCTGGAGGTCACCTCCAAATCCATCGAGTATAATGATATCAAGCGCGAGCAGGAGACCGATCAGGCACTTTATAACTCGGTTCTTTCGCGACTGAAGGAAGTCGACATCACCAAGCAGCTCACGGAGTCCCCTGTGCGTATTCATGAGCCAGCCGTGGGCGCGGCGCCCATTCGGCCCAGCGCAACGAAAACTTGGATGCAGAGTCTCTTGGGTGGCTTGGCTGCGGGTATCGGCCTCGCCATCGCGCTTTTCATGTTGGATACCAGCATCAAGACGGTCGATCAGGTGGAGCAGTTCACCGGTGTGAATGTCATTGCTGCCATTCCCAAGCTGAGTCTTTCGACTCGAGCCAGTGTTCTGGTGACCAACGAAGAGCGCTCCGGCATCGTGGCAGAGTCGTTCCGATCGCTTCGAGCGTCGCTTACGATGCACCGTCTCAATGAAAACGCCCGCACCTTTCTTTTCACCAGCTCGATGCCAAGTGAGGGCAAGACATTCTGCAGCTCCAATTTTGCTGTGACGCTTGCGCAGCAGGGATTCAACACGCTCTTCATCGACGCCGACCTTCGCAAGCCGGGTGGCTCGATTGTATTCTACGGCGAGAACCGCAAGCCCGGCCTCTCCGAGTTGCTCATGCGTTCCTGCACCATGAAAAATGCAATCATGTCGTCGCATATCGATGGCCTCAGTGTTCTCACAGCCGGTGGTCGCGCGCCGAATCCCTCGGAGTTGCTGACATACGAAAATCTCGAGCGCGTCATGAGTGAGGCCCTTTCAAAATACGACCGCATCGTCGTGGACTCCGCACCACTCCTCGCGGTGAGCGACACTTTGCTCGTCGCTCCGCATGTTGATCTCTGCACGCTGGTGGTCCGCGCTTTCGGAACACCGCGCAAGATGGTGGCCCGCGCCATCAAGTCCCTCGAAGAAATAAAAACCCAACCCGCAGGCCTGATCTTGAACTTCCTGCCTAGCGGACGCGGTGGCTACTACGCTTATTACTATTCGGGTAAATACTACGGTTCCTATGGTGCCAAGGGCGTTTATGGTGAGTAAAAAACTATGAACACCACCACTACTCAATCACCCGGGAAGACTTGGATGATCCTCGGAGGCATCCTTTCCATCCTTGTCGGATTCTTTGCCATCAGTGCCCCGGCATTGTTCTCCTATGTTATTACCGCCTTCATTGGCGCACTCTGTCTGGTAAGCGGCTTTATTGGATTTTTTCAAGCCCTCTTCGCAAGAGATGTGCCGCACCGCATTCTTACCGCATTGTCGGCTGTAATACGCCTTGCGGCCGGTTGTGCGCTTTTCATTTTTACGCAGTCGGGCATGGAGACGCTTACGCTCATTCTCGGAGCAGTTTTTTTTGCTGAAGGCCTTGTCTGCATAGGCACTTCTTTTCGCCTTCGCGGGAACTCAGCTTGGATTTGGCTATTCTTGAATGGCGTGGTCGCATTGGTTCTTGGAGGCATGATCTATGCCCGCTGGCCGCTTGATTCGGAATGGGTCATCGGTGTGCTCTACGGCATCCAGTCGATCTTCAGCGGCGTTGCGATGCTGATGCTCGGCTTTGCCATCGGAAAAAAATCCTGATTAGCGAGTGGACGGATGACGGCATCCGCTCCCAAACGCGGTTCATCGGGATAAAAACCTGCGATTGATATTTTTTAGAAAATCGTAAAAGTCCTGCGTCAGGGTGAAAAAGACGACGCATTATATCGCACAGGGTTTCGAAAAAATATCCAACGACCTCGATTTTCTCATGGGTTGCTTGGAGGAGGTTCTCAGGGAACTGGGAGAAAACGCGGTGGCCGACCGCCTGCCATGGATAGGTTCCAAGGAGGCGGGCTGTGAAGGCTTTGAGCAGGCCACATCGATTGCGTTTCAGTTGCTCAACATGGTCGAGGAGAACACAGCCTCACGCACCCGCCAGCTTCGTGAAATCGAATCCGGCGGCGAAGCCGAGCCGGGACTCTGGAGAAGCCGCTTGGCCGAGTTGTCTGCTTCCGGCATGTCGCCTTCCGATATCGCTGCACTTCTGCCCACTCTCTGCATGGAACCTGTTCTCACTGCGCATCCCACCGAAGCGAAACGCGCGGCCGTCCTCGAGCAACACCGCTCGCTTTATCGTTTGCTTATATCCCGCGAGGGTCAGTCCCTCTCGCCAAACCAGCAGCAGGCCTTGCGCGAGGAATTCAAAGTCATTTTGGAACGCCTGTGGAGGACTGGTGAAATTCTGCTCGAAAAGCCGGATGTCGCTTCGGATCGCCGTGGAGTTGTTTATTACCTGCGCGAGGTTTTCCCTCCTGCGCTGGCTCGTCTCGACCAGCGCCTTCGCGAAGCCTGGCGCGGAGCAGGCTTTGATCCCTCTCTGATTGCAGATCCTCTGGGAATGCCCAAAATCCGCTTCGGCACTTGGGTCGGAGGCGATCGGGATGGGCATCCGCTTGTGACGGCTACCGTCACCGAGACCACGCTCCGCGAGCTTCGCCTCAGTGCTTTGATTGTTTTGCACCGCGAGTTAGAAGACCTGGCGGCGAATCTTCCGCTCTCCAGCAATTTTCAGGAATTCCCGGAGGAGTTGCAAAGCGCACTCGACAAGTTCCGTCGTGAAACGCCTGCGCTTGCTCAAACATTGTCGCAGTCGTATTCCGATGAGCCGTGGAGGCAGTTTGTGCTCCACCTTCAAAACCGACTGCCGGTTTCGACCGGGGAAATCGAAGACGCAAAAATTCTGGAAAGCGGCGTTCGCTTTCAACATCCGTTCGAACTCGAGGCCCATTTGAAACGACTTTCCGAGGCACTCCACGCTGGCGGCGCAGGACGCCTTGCTGACTTCGCTGTGAATCCCGTGCGTCGCGCGCTCGACACTTTCGGTTTTCACCTGGCAAATCTGGATATCCGTCAGAACAGCCGCTTTCACGATCTGGCGATTGATGGACTCCTCGAGCCAGGAGGCGCGGAGGACCACAAGTTCTCCGAGTGGAGCGAGGATCGACGCTTGGCGTTTTTGGAAGAAGAACTCCGCTCGCCGCGCCCGTTTCTGAGCGCTGGAACTCCCGCGGGTCGAGAAGCGGATGATGTCCTTGCCTGCTACAATGTCCTGCGCAGCCATATCGCCAAACACGGAGTCGATGGCATCGGATCCCTCATCGTCAGTATGACCCGCCGTCTTTCCGACCTGCTTGCTGTTTACCTCCTCGCCCGGGAAGCCGGCTTGGCAAGGTGGACGGAGGATGGCCTTGTCTGTGACCTGCCAGTCGTCCCGCTTTTCGAGACCCTCGATGACTTGGAGCAAGGACCCGGCATCGTCAGGCAATTCCTGAAACATCCGGTCACGACGCGGAGTCTTGATTTTCACCGCAAAAGCGCGAATGAAAAATCCTCCAAACAGCGCAGCCTGCCTTTGCAGCAGGTCATGATCGGCTACAGCGACAGCAACAAGGATTGCGGCATCTTCGCCAGTCAGTGGGCACTCCACCAATCTCAAAGTGCCTTGGCCCAAGTCGGGCGCGATGCAGGTGTCAAAATCCGCTTCTTCCACGGACGCGGCGGCACGATCAGCCGGGGCGCTGGGCCAACCCACCGTTTTCTTTCCGCTCTGCCGCAGGGCTCCGCGCGCGGCGATTTGCGCGTCACCGAGCAGGGAGAGACCATTTCCCAGAAATACGGCACCATTTCCTCCTCGGTTTACAACTTGGAGTTGCTCCAAGCGGGCGTTGCGGCTGTTTCCTTCAACGACCAGCCTGCTCCCATCGACGGCAAATTCAGCGAGGCCTGCGAATTTCTCTCGTCAGCCAGCCGGGATGCCTACACTGCACTCATCAGTCATCCGAGTTTCATGTCCTACTTCTCGGAGGCCACGCCGATTGATGCCTTGGAGACGAGCCGCATCGGCTCCCGACCCTCGCGACGCACAGGCCAGCGCACGCTCGCTGACCTCCGCGCGATTCCCTGGGTCTTTAGCTGGAACCAAAGCCGCCATTATCTTCCCGGTTGGTTCGGGGTCGGATCCGCTCTGCAGCGCCTCCAGGCCGAGCGTCCCAAGCTTTTTCAAAACCTCCGCGCGAATCTCAAAAAGTCGCCATTCCTCTACTATGTGCTGACGAATGTGGAAACCAACCTCGCCAGTGCGGACCGCGAGATCATCGCCATCTATGCCGGATTGGTCGCCGACACGCGTGTGCGGAAGGAGATTCTGAACATCATTCTCACCGAATTTGATTCCACCCGCGAAATGATGTCCCTCGTCTTTGGCGGCGCTCTGGAGAAACGCCGTCCCCGCATGCTGAAGACGCTCGCCCTGCGCGACTCGGGCCTCCGCGCGCTCCATGTTCACCAGACGAAGCTTCTCGCCGAGTGGCGCGCTGCGGAGCCTGCGGCGAAAAACCGCCTGCTTCCGGAAGTGCTTTTGAGTATCAATGCCATTGCAAGCGGCCTGCGCACCACCGGATAGGTCAAACTAAAAACTTCACCGCCCGCTTCCGCCTGTGTAGGGTTTGCAGCTCAATCCAAGACCCATGGGCAACATCTACAACAACATCGTCGAAACAGTCGGCCGCACACCTCTTGTAAAGCTCAACCGCGTCACTGCCGGGCTACCGGCTACGATTGCGCTCAAGTGTGAATTTTTCAATCCGCTAGGAAGCGTGAAAGACCGCATCGGCATGGCCATGATCGAGGACGCCGAGCAGCGTGGCATTCTCAAGCCCGGAACGGTCATCATCGAGCCCACCAGCGGAAACACCGGTATCGCCCTAGCCTTCGTGGCGGCTGCCAAGGGATACAAAATGATCCTCACGATGCCTGAGACGATGAGCCTTGAGCGCCGCACCCTTCTTGCCATGCTCGGTGCAAAACTTGTCCTCACTCCAGGCTCTGAGGGAATGCGCGGCGCGATCGCTAAGGCCGAAGCACTCGTTCAAGAGACACCAAATTCCTGGATGCCCCAGCAATTCAACAATCCTGCGAACCCCGCCATTCACATCAAAACCACTGCGGAAGAAATCTGGAGTGATACGGATGGAAAAGTGGACATCATCGTCGCGGCAGTGGGAACCGGCGGCACGATCACAGGCTGCGTAGAAGCCCTCAAACCCCGCAAGGCCTCCCTCCAAGCGATAGCCGTCGAACCAAAGGACTCGCCTGTCATTTCGCAAACCCTCGCCGGAGAGCCTCTCAAACCCGGCCCGCACAAAATCCAAGGCACTGGCGCCGGATTTGTTCCTAATAACCTCCACCTGAAAAATTCCGCAGGTGAATCCCAGATCGTCGAGTGCATTCAGGTCACCAACGATGAGGCCTTCGCCATGGCCCGCCGCCTCGCCAAAGAGGAGGGCATCTTGGGCGGTATCAGCACCGGCGCGAATGTCCACGCCGCCATCCAAGTCGCGAAGCGTCCTGAAAATGCCGGCAAACTCATCGTGACAATCGGTTGCTCGACCGGCGAACGCTACCTCAGCACAGCCCTTGCCGACGAAGCCCGCGCGGAGGTGGGAGCCTAATGGAACCTGCACAACAACCCTCCCTCCAAGGCCCCGTCCTTGATGACTCCTCGCTCGAGTGGGATCTCTTTTGGGAGAAAAACAAATCCCTCATCCTTGCAATCATTGGCGCCATTGTGATCGGAGGCGTAGGCGTGGCTGCATGGTTCGGCTACTCTTCGAACCAAAATGCCGCCGCGCAAACTCTCTTGGCAGAGGCAAAGGGAATCTCCGAACTGCAAGCCGTGGTGGACAAGTTTCCAAAAACCATGCCCGCAGCCGATGCGCTCATGCGGATAGCCGCAGCGGAACGGGACGCTGGCAACATGGAAAAATCCACCGCCGCCTTCCGGGATTTTCTCACCCGTTTTCCCAAACATCCCTTGGCAGGCGGGGCGCTTCTTGGAGTCGCGATGAATCAGGATGCGTCGGGTGATATCCAATCCGCCATGGCTACTTGCCAGCAGGTGGTCACGCAATTCCCGCAAAGCTACGCGGCTCCCTTTGCCGCTTACACTGAGGCGGAGATCCTTCTTCGCGGATTCCAAATCGAAGAAGCCCGTCGTGGTTTCAACATGGTCGTAACCCAGTTTCCGGCATCACCCGCCGCCCGCATGTCCGCTGGTCAACTCTCGCGCCTCGGCGGAGAGGCCCCTGCTGCTCCGCAACAATAGCGGGCGGGATCTGCTTGGGCTGCCGCCCTGCCGTAGTTGATATCCCACCAGGCCATGATCGCGATCACCATCGACAAGCTCGTCAAGAAATTCGGTGAAGCGGTCGCGTTGAACGGCATCTCCCTCCGCATCGAACCGGGAGAGTTGTTTTTTCTCCTCGGCCCCAGCGGATGTGGAAAAACGACACTCCTTCGCAACATCGCCGGTTTTTATATCCCGGATGAGGGCCGTATCCTTTTCGGTGATGAGGATGTGACGGCACTGCCTCCCCACAAGCGCAACACGGGGATGATGTTTCAGAGTTACGCCCTCTGGCCGCACATGACGGTGGCTAAAAATGTCGCCTTCGGTTTGGAGGAACGGCGCGTTCCCAAGGCGGAAATCCGCCAGCGGGTCCAGGCCGCGCTGGAATCCGTGCAGATGGGTCCGTATGCGGAACGCAAAATCGCTCAACTCTCCGGTGGTCAGCAGCAGCGCGTGGCCCTTGCCCGGGCTTTGGTGATCCGTCCCCGTTGTGTGCTTCTCGACGAACCGCTTTCCAACCTCGACGCCCGGCTCCGCTTGGAGATGCGCTCCGAGATTCGTCGTGTCTGCAAGGAGAACGGACTCACTGCGATTTATGTCACCCATGACCAAAAGGAGGCCCTCTCGATTTCAGATCGCATGGCCGTCCTCGAAGGTGGGCGCATCGCTCAGATCGGGACCCCCGAGCAAGTTTATCGCCGACCCAAAACACGCGTTGTGGCGGACTTCATCGGCGAAACAAATTTCCTCAACGGCAAAATCCAATCCCTCGATGGCGCAAAAGCTCTCGTTGAAACCAACGAGGGTCTTTTCGAGGGATGCCTCGGCGATCCCGAGTGGAAGCCCTCTGTGGGGGATTCGGTTTCGCTCAGCATCCGCCCCGAAAGTTGGTCTCTTCGCTCCTCGCCAGCCCCGATGAACTCAGTAAAGGGTCGGATCGGCGAGTCGGTTTATCTCGGCGAAGTGGCCCAATACCGGCTTCAGGCATCGGCTCACGACTTGAAGGTTTTTGAATTGAATCCACACATCTCCGCCCGTGGCCAGGGGCAGGAATTTTTCGCCATCGCAAGCGTGGACGATGTCGTGGTTCTCAAACCCTGAGCCACCATGAGCCCGCGAATCCTTCTGGTGCTTGCGGCTCTCGTCCTAGTGCTGGCAGTGCCTTTCTTGCTCAAACCTCGCCAAAATCTCCTCGCGAGTGCCGACGAGACGCTTGTCATCATTTCACCTCACAATGAAGCCGTGCGTCATGAGTTTAGCGTGGCCTTTGCTCGGCACTATCAAAACAAAACCGGCCGCTCGATCCGCATCGACTGGCGCCTGCCGGGTGGCACAAGTGAGATCTCGCGATTCCTGGCTGGGGAATACCTCGCCGCCTTTGAATACGCATGGACCTCCCAAGGCAAAACCTGGACGCCGGAAGTTGCCGCCGCGTTCGACAATTCAAAGGTCAAACTCCCGGATGATCCCGCAACAGACACGCCAGAGCAGTCGGTGCGACGGTCTTTTCTAAACTCCAGCACCGGCATCGGTATTGATCTCTTCTTCGGTGGCGGTTCCTACGACTTTGAACAGCAGGCTAAGGCCGGTCGTCTTGTGGCGACGGATGTGATCAAAAACCACCCGAAATGGTTTGCAGAAGATTCGATTCCCCAAAGCGTCTCCGGGGAGCAGTTCTATGATGCCCGCGCGTTGTGGATCGGCGCGTGCCTCTCCTCCTTCGGCATCTGTTACAACACCGATTCCCTTCATCGCCTCGGAGTTCGGGAGATGCCCTCATCTTGGAAAGACCTCACAAATCCTGTGTTCTACCGTCAGGTCGCCCTCGCGGATCCCACCAAGAGCGGATCGGCCGCGCGGGCTTTTGAAATGGTCATCCAACAGCAAATGCAGGAACTCGTCAGAGCGACCGGTCGCAGCGATGAGGATATCCTTGCGCTCGGATGGAAGCGCGGTTTGGAGATCATCCAAGCCGCTTCCGCCAATGCCCGTTACTTCACGGATTCCGCACCGAAAATTCCGCTCGATGTGTCTCTCGGCGATGCGGCGATCGGGATGTGTATTGATTTCTACGGCCGCTTCCAAAGCGAGGCGGTAAAAATCGGCGATGCGCCATCGCGCCTTCAATACTTCACCCCGGCAGGCGGTTCCTCCGTGGGAGTCGATCCGATTGCGCTTCTGCGAGGTGCTCCAAATCGCGCCGCCGCCGAGGAGTTCATCGCTTTCGTTCTCTCCCTCGAAGGCCAGAAGCTCTGGAACTTCAAGGTCGGCGTTCCGGGAGGTCCAATGAAATACGCGCTCCGCCGCCTTCCGATACGCAAGGAACTTTACTCGCCCGAATACGCCGCGTTCCGCTCTGATCCTGAAGTTCAGCCCTACGAGGAGGCTCGGCTTTTTACTTACACCGCCGCTTGGACTGCTCCGGTTTTCCGGGTCATGGCCTTCATCATCCGGGTCATCTGCCTCGACCTGCACCACGAGCAGTCGGAAGCTTGGCAGGAACTCGTCAAAGCCGGATTTCCCCGCGAAGCCTATAAAAAATTCACCGACCTCAGCGCCGTGGACTACAGGGCCTCAAAAACGACCCTCAAAGAAGCGCTCACCTCAAAAAACCGCCTTGAGGAAGTCCGGCTTGCCAAGGAACTCGCCGACCATTTCCGCCGCCAATACCAAGAAGCTGCCAAGCTTGCGAAGGAGGGAAGATGAGCCGGTCAT
>JAPLTI010000078.1 GCA_026398285.1 Verrucomicrobiota bacterium | reverse complement strand
ACGGCTCGGTGGGAGAGAGAATGGCGCTGTGGGTGAGGCCAATGATGCGGGTCGGATCCTCGAGGTCCAAGAGCATGGCGCCGATGCTGTAGCGGTGGCACTAGGGCCAGATCGACGGGGGGGTGATGATTCACATGTGGTATTATTCATGGCTTGCTTCGTAAAATGGAGAGTGTTTGTTGCCAGCTTTTACGCAGGATCGAGAGGTCGGAGTCGATGGCGATTCGGGTAAAACCAAGCTCGAGATAATGCGGCAAGTCTGCGGGATCGCGAACGAGGATGCCCGCCTCTTTGCCTGCACCTTTGGCGGCGGCGACAACGATATTCAGGCATTCTGCGAAATCGCCGGGAGCCGCCGCGCTGCGGTGGCTGAGTTCGTGTTGAAGATCCGCAGGGCCGACAAAAAGCACATCGACACCCTCGGTTTGCGCGATCTCGGCGGCATGGTTGACTCCTTCGATGGTCTCAATCTGGGGCATGATCAGCGGCGCGGGCGATTGCTCAGGCGAACGCAGGCCGTAGTCATGTGCGCGCACTGTGCGCGAGAAACCGCGACGGCCGCGCGGTGAGTAATGTGCGGCCTGAACAATCTGTTCCGCCTCGGCAGACGAGTTCACATGCGGAACCATGATCCCATGCGCGCCCCAATCGAGCACACGGGCGATGAGGTCTGGATGCGGCGCTCCGACGCGCACGATGCCTTGCGTTTTGCTGCCACGCAGCGCCCGCAGTTGATCCGGCATGGCGGATTCCGATCCACTGCCGTGCTCCAGATCGATCAGCACCCAGTCGAAGCCTGACAAAGATGCGAGTTCCACGATGACGGGTGAGCCGATGGAAAGAAAAGTGCCGACTGTTGGTTTCATCATTTAGAGATTTTCGATGGAGGTTTCATTGCGCAGTCCGGCCAGGGCCGCATTCAGTCGTGCATGCGTGAATTCACGCAGCGACCCACCGTTCGCCCCACTGGGGATGAGGAAAAATGAATTGCCGCGATCGAAGTAGCCTGCGCCTACGCGGATGACGGCTTTTACGATCATGTTGCGCAGGAGGTGCAGCCAGAATCGGCGGAGATGCTCCGATGGCAGCGGGCGGATGCCTTGGTAGCCTTGGAATGCGCTACGGAGAAATGCGGCGTCGTGAAAACAGGCGAGCAATGAGAGGTCATCCATCGGATCGCCCGAGATGGCATCATCGAAATCAATGAATGCGGCGATGTGATTTTCGCTGCCGAGGATATTCCAAAGCGCGAGGTCCTTGTGGACGAGGCAGCCGCGTTCGATGGCGAGGAGTGAGTGGTGAAGCGCGATTTCCGCGCTGATCTCCGCGTTTTCATCCGAGGAGAGAAATCCGCGTTCGGTGAGAAATGTGAGATGCCTTTCGAGATGGAGATGAAAGTAGTCCGCATAGCTGGAGTGGTAGCCAGTGAGGTGTCCGCTGGCTTGCAACACCTCGCCATCGAACGGGCCGAAACCGACCGGCTGAATCGCCTGCCAGCGTGCCACAGCTGCACCGATCTCGCGTGAGACTGCGGCGACATCGAGCGTGCCGCCTTTGAAATGCTTATTGAGGTCGGGATGCGGAATATCCTCGAGCACCTGCCACGCGAATGGAACCCGTGCGCGGCTTGCATCCACCGCAAGCACGCGCGGCGTGGGCACACCCAGCGCACGGACTTCGCCGAGCAGGTGCGATTCGACTTGAATGTAGTCGTCGCGATCTTCGCCATCATCGATTCGCACGAATCCGCTCTCGTCGCCGATGGTTGCGCGAAAGGTGATGTGATTGCCCTGACCGCCTGCGGGGAAAACCGTGAGCGGTTGGGCGGGAAAGCGCGTGGCCAGTTCCATGCGAATCATCTGCTCGATGTCGGGCCGTGCGTCGCGTTCCGCGGTGCCGTGGTAGGCTGCGGGGCGGTCGCATTTCCAATAGTAGATGGCGCTGCGTGGGGTCATCACTTCATCTCCGCTTTGCAGAGGTCGATCAACCCGCTGAGGCTGGCGGTTGCAAGACCGATGCTGGTGTCTGCACAACCATAATAGACGCGGATTTCATCCTTCTCCGGCATTGCCACTGCGCCCGCCGGGAAAACGACATTCGGCACGATGCCGTTGAATTCATACGGCTCGGTGGGAGAGAGAATGGCGCTGTGGGTGAGGCCAATGATGCGGGTCGGATCCTCGAGGTCCAAGAGCATGGCGCCGATGCTGTAGCGGTGGCCTGCGGAGGAGCGGCTCACGCCATGAATGATGACCAGCCAGCCCTCGGCGGTTTTGATCGGCGGCGTGGGGCCGATCTTGGTGGTGGCCCAGTGGGTGAATCCCGGCTTGAGCAGTGGCTGGTGGTCGCCCCAGTGGAGCAAGTCCGGCGAGGAGGAAACCCAGAGGTTGCCCATTTCGTGATAATCATTCGGGCAGACGCGATAGGGGCGGTCGAGACGCATGTAGCGGCCCTTGATTTTCTCCGGGAAGAGGCAGGGCATGCGGTTGTCGGGCAGCGAAATGATGCCGAGGTTTTCGCGGGTTTTGAAATCGGTCGTGCGGGAGAGAATCCCCATGGTCCCCCACGGGCCGCAGCCGGTCTGACCAGGATTGAAGATCGCTACGGAACCTGGAAAGTCCGAGGGCTTAATGAGCGGGTTGGCCGCATGACGCTTGAGTTGGTAAGGCGAGGATGCCAGCCCGTGCATGAGTTCCTCCCCATCGCTGGAGTAATCGGCGGGTTGTCGGTGACGGGCTTGCAAGATGGCTGATGTATTTTGGTTCATTGATGAGATTGTTAGGAATTGGCCTCAGAGAGGGCTGAGTCAGTCTCCGTGGTGACCGGTCTTTCCACCCAGCGAAGCACTTGGACGAAAACCAGAATGGCCGCCGAGCTGAGGATTTTGGCACCCGCGAAGAAAAGAAGCTCGCGCTGCATGTCGAGTTCGCTGGTCCAGAAAATTTGCATCCAATAAATCGGAAACGCGACCAGGCTCTGAATGCCGAGCACCATGAGGATGCCATAGTGCGGAATACCCATTCGTGGCTTGCCTCCGGCCACTAGCAGATCGACATCCGAGCGCACGGCACGGGCCAGGCGCAGCCACAGGTAGGTCAGCACCGCCATGGCGGGCACAAAACCCAGAAGATACCAGCGCGAGGCCTCGGCAAGACCATGCTGGTGCATGATGAACCAGAAAACCGGCGTCAGGAGCAGCGTCACCCCAAATCCCCAGGTGAAGAGATTCAAACTAATCCGTGTCAGGCGCGAACTCAGCAGCATTGGCTTGCCCGCTGGCACTTCCTCGCTTCCGCTCGGACTCCACGGAGCGGGCGCGCTAAAGTGTTCATCGCCGCCCATACGCATCCAGCGCCGATAAAGCATCACCTTGAATACGGCGGACAGGATGCTAAAGGGCCAGGCCCAAAGAAAGATGAGGCGGTAAAAGTGATCCGTCCCCGGCCAGAGGGGTTTGAGGCTATCGAGAAAAATCCCGGCGGCGAATCCGGCAGCGATGCTGGCCAGCGAGACGACCATGGCCCGCGCGGAGCATAATTGCGCATAGCGGGACTTCGGATAAATGCGCATCAGCGTGGTGTAGCTGCTCACTCCGAACATGGCGGTGCTGAAGGCCGCAGTGATCGTGGTGCCAAGCCCCAGCCAGAAAAACATGTGCCCGGGCAGCGTGACCGGCACCCACACCCAGTTGACGAAGCCGGTGACGGCCGAAAAAATCGCAAGATAAGTGAGAATGCGCATCGGATGCCAGCGGTCCACAAAGGTGGCCGCAAAGATGGTGGCAGCGACGCCGGCCACTCCACCGAGCCCAGCGAGCCATCCGATTTGCTCCAAGTTCAATCCCATTTCCTTGTAGAAGAAAACCATGAACAAGGAACTACCTGCAGCCATAACGGCGCAGGCGTGGTTGAGATAGCTCAGCCAATAGAAGCTGTGGGAGAAACTTTCCTTTCCGTAGTTTTTGATACCAGCGATCAATCCGCTTTTGCTCCCCTCCTCCTCCTCAATCGGCGGATACTCCCCTTCCTTGACCCGCAGGCACATGAGGCCGACGACGACCATGTAGAGCAGGGCCACACCGGTAAAAATCTCCCGCATGTGGATCTCCGAATATTTGAAGATAAACATGTTGAAGAAAGCTCCCGCCGCCGTGCCGACAATACGAAAGAGCCCCATAAAACGGCCGATGAACTCCGCCGGCACAGTGTCGTTGAACAGGCAGTGGAAAACCGAGCCCACGAACATGTCGAAGAACCGGAAGGCGAACATGAAAAAGCCCAGGAGAACAATTGTCACGGTCGCCGGCGCAAAGCTCTGCAAAAACCCGATATTCGCATGCAGCCAGTGCGAAGTTTCCTCACTCCACCCAATCATGAGCAAGCTGGCAGAGAGAAAAGGCAGAGTGAACAGAATGAAGGGAATCCGGCGGCCCCAGCGACTGCGCAGGCGGTCGCTCTTGTAACTGACCCACGGGCAAATGGTCATGTTCAAAATGCCCGGCAATGTGCTCATGATGAGCCCGATCGCCCAATTGGGAGCTTCCAGTTCCTTCAGCTTCAGCGGGAGCACAGCCGGGACGACCACATCCACAAGCACGATACAAAAGTCGCCCCAGAGCAACCAAGCGAAGAGCGCGATGAGTGCCGGCTTGGTGTAGGTCAGTGTGCCTGCGTTGTAGTGGGTGTTACTCAAAAGACCTTGGGTTTATAAATCGGTTAAAACCATTTTATTCGTATTATCATTTATAATAAAATAATTTATATAATATTCATTAGAAAACTTATCCAACAATTTACTGTCACTCATAAATCCAAAGCGAACTTGCCAGATTGGACCGGTTGGCCTGAACTTCGTTGAAGGTGGCATCGGAAATGGAAAGATCGTTCCAAAGAACCCGTGATGTCCCAGTATTGAGCGAAGAGCCTGGATGTCTAAATACCTGTGCAAGCTGGGTGGCATTTAATCCTTGGAGCGTGCTTTGGTTGAACCAGTCTTGGTTTATGTTGTAGTTTTCCATGACTAAAATGAATCTGCGGCCTTGCGGCAACTGGACGAATCGTTTCGGTTGGGTGAACATCGTCAGGTTGTAGTTCACCACATATGAGGGACGATTGGCAGTGCCTGGAAACTTCAGGAATCTAGGGCATTGCCAAGCCCGCCCGCTGCGAAGGGTGTTTGCCGGAAGCCCCAAGTAAGGATCTAAGCGGCTTTGCCATGTTACCGGGTTGGCGCTGGAACTAAATGCCGGAACTATCGTATCGTTGTTCTCATTTGCATAAAGCTTTAATGCCACCCCAATTTGACGCAAGTTTGAGAGACATTTGGAGTCATTGCTCTTTTCAATCCATTTGGAAGCCACTGGCATGATGATAGCGACCAGGATTCCGATTATTGCAATTACAACAAGTAACTCGATTATTGTAAATGCATTGTTTTTTTTACAGACAACCTTCATATCGTTTTATCCGGACCGCCGCAACTATCCTCACGGCACCAACTCTTCGAGCTTGATATTATCCACACGCAAGCGCTGACACGACTCCGCTCCCGGAAGAATCGCCACCTGAACATAGCGTGTGCTGCCAGGCCAGAACTGGCTATTTGAAACACGGTTCGATGTTCCTGCGGCTTTGCCGCTAAATTGATTCCAATCTTTGGGTATGGCTTTGTTGATAACTGTGCAGAAAAGGTATTTGTTTCCAGCCATATGCTGTCTTACTTTGGTTCCTGCACTAAAGGATCTGGTCATTGGAGCGGCCAGTTCGATCTCCCACAAGGCTCCCTTGTTTGTCACGAACCAACTGGCATAAAACGAGAGGGATGAGGGATAGTGCTATCGTTATTATCATGGATTTATTTTCAGTTTGAGGGTTTATTTGTTTGGAGAAAATAGATTATATATCCAGTTAAGTGGACTGGCAGACGTTGGCGCGGGTGCGGCGGCGGGTGTCGATGCTGGGAGCGATGCATCGTCTTTTTTAGGCATTCCTGCAAGGGGAGTGGTTCCACTCGCAGCGCCGAGCAGGTCATGACGAGCCTCCCAGTAGGAGGCTCCATCGCGCGGTCCCTGATTCATGGCGGGGAAATGCCTGAAGACGAGTTTCTCGGCGGCTTTCGGGTCTTTCTTGCCGTAGATATTCAACAACTCGTAATCCTCGGCGCCCAGTCGCTGCGCCTCGTAGCGCAGGCTGATCCATGGTCCGTTGTCGCCCGGATAGAGGATGTGGGTATCACCGGCAGGCAGGAAATTTTTGGTCTGATCGCCCGAGCCCGTGGGAACCACTGATTGCTTGAACGGATCGCTCATCCAGCTGTTCGCACCCCAATGCAGGAAGCCGGAGAGGCCGTAGCCATAAGTAAACCAAGGAATCTGAACGACACGAGTCCGCTCTTGGTCGAGCAGTCGATTCACCCAAGCCCCGCCCGGGCCCATGCAGGTGTAGAAGGCGACTTTCGATCCGGCGGCCTTGCGCTGATCGAAAAACTCCCGCCGGAACATATAAACATTTGGCATGGGGCACCACTCATCGACCGAGTCGGCGATCCCGAGATTCGGGGAGTTGATCACCTCAAAGACCTTCACTCCCGGGATCTCCTCGCGCATCATCTTGGCGGCTTGGACATAAAGCGCGTTGTCGGATTCCGGGACTTCATCGTAGACCTGCATCTTGAACTTATCGGCCACTCCATTCTCCTCGATGACCTTATGCACCTGCCGATACAAGGCGCGCGCTTTGGCATCCCCCTCGGGAGTTCCGAAGATGTCTGTTTTGTAACTGTTAACCCCCCACTGTGGGTTGTTCTTATCCTTGGGCAGAATGGGGTGAAAGATCCCGACGCCCAGAAAATCTCTCATTCCCGCGTTCTTGAGGAGTTTGACCATACGGTCGAGTCGCTCGCCAAATTGCGGCTCGGTGCCGGTGGGGCAATCGAGCGCCATCTCCGGCAAGAGGATGCGCCCGGTCGATTGCCGACCCTCCACCAGGGCCTTTGCGTAGCTGGCGTAGAGACTCCAGAATTCTTCCGACCACAAGGGCACCTTGTAGGCTTCCGCAATCGGTTTGGTTCGGCTGGTTTGAACGAGGTTGAAAGTCCCCTGTTCGCTCGGCGGCACGGCAACCGGATAGACTTGAACCGAGAAGCGGGACCAGACCATTTTTCCATCCTTGAGCCACGACTTCACCGTGTAGGTGCGGAGTCCGGGACTGGCATCGGCGGGAATGGCCCAGCGCACGGCAAATGCGGCGAGCCCGCGTTGATTGAATCCAGCTTTGCGCGATTTCCAAGCCTCGGAGTCCCAAGCCGCTCCCACCGGTGCCATCGCATCGGCGATCTCAAATGGGGCGCGCCGGATCACATGGGGATTCACCCTTCCATCGCGGATCTCGGTGCCATGGCCCACGCCGGTATTCTGCTCGACCGGCACAAAATCCAGAGCATACCACTGGGCTGCGACTGGCGTTGAACCCTCGACGAGTTCCATGCGGTCGACCTGAAGTTTTTCGGGGTCGCCGCGCAACACCACCTGCAAAACCATCGTTCCGCCAAGCGGCGCGGCCAGCGGGGCATTGGACGGCAGCCCCGGCGGCCGCACATCGGGATAAACGGCTTCCATCGGGTCGACGAGCAGCATTTCCGGAGTAGCCAGCAAGGGGGTTGAGACGAGGAACAAAGCCATTGCTGGCCTGAGCAGGAGAGTGATGGGATTTCGCATCTTGTTTTTAGGGATTCAGCGCCTCGATCGCGGCCGCAATGCGTTCACGCAGGTTGGCGTAGTCAGCCGGGTTTTGGTTGTATTTCAGCGCGGTGGAGTCATTCGGGATGAGATCCTCCATTTCCTTGAGGAGTTTCAGCGACTCCTTGGCCTTTGCGGTCTGCTCGGGCGAGGAGGAGGCATTGCCAAGGACCGCATCGGCGCGGTTTTTCAAGATGACAAAGTAGTCATAGTCCTCGATGCCTTCGCGCATCATTTCCCAGCGGATCGAGGA
>JAPLTI010000216.1 GCA_026398285.1 Verrucomicrobiota bacterium | reverse complement strand
CCTGAATGCTCTTGGGAAGAGTAGCAACCTTCTCCCAAGCCGTCAAATCGCCCTGAGATTCCCAGATTTCCATGTGATGCGGCGCTTTGTTGGTTCGAACAAAGCAGCGCAATCCAAGTGGCGTGGGAAGCAACGCGGCTTCATTGCCTTCCGTGATGGGAGCGTGGAGCTTCCAAGTGATCCCGTCTGGCGAGTGGTAAAGTTCCGTTACCAAAGGACCCGGATGTGGCAGGCGTCGATACCCAGCGCACCAGAATTGTGAGTTATGGAAAATCGGTTTCCAAAGAACGGCCCCTTCGCAGACAACGATTGGCTCGTCCCAGGTGGTTCCATCGCGCGTGATCTGGACAATCGATTTCGATTTTCTTGGGTCAAGTTCGCCCTGTGCATCGAAGGGCGTGGAGAACGAGTAAAGTCGTAATTCATGGCCCAGATTGAGAAAATAGCTGTCCCGATAATCCATCTGATCCCCAGAATTCCCATGCTCAAAGAAGGCCCTATTTTGCAAAAGCTCCCAATCTTCGCCGTCGTTGCTGGTAAAAAGGAGTTGTGTGCCCTTGGAGCCGCCTGCGTGGTGAGCCCCATTGCGAAATGCGAGGAAATATCTGCCCTTGAAAAAGGCTAAACCGGTGAAGGCATTGTGGCGGCCATCGGTGGCAATTTTTTTTATCGATTGGATTTTCATTTTCTATTTATTTATAAGGGGATTAGATCGATCGATTATTTTCCGAATCGCATCGGGACACTGGAGCATCTCGGAGAAATCATGGTAAAATTTCATCATCGGTGTTGGAAGGAAGCTAGGAGATCAAAAATACGATTCTGGAAAGTGCAGGCAAATGGTTTCATGTGGTTTAATGCTATTACCAGTCCGCTATCAAACAGCCGCCATGATGATCGCGCATTCAATTGTCGATGTATATATAACGCTGATATATGCGAATACCCTCACGCACTGGCTGGGGCAGCACAACAGGCGAATTGGTGAGATACCCTTTCCATGCCGTCAAAGGATCGCTTCCCGCCGTGGCATCGCTGAAGTTATTCGCCAACTGGCTGTATTCTGAAGGAGTCATCAACGCGCGTGCGCGGCTGTCCACAGCGGCCACAGTCACGATCACAGCGCGAATCGCATTGCTTGAGGCTGTGCGCGCCGTCGAAGCAAAACTCGCGATGTAGGTCGTGCTGGCGGCATTCGTTCCCACGGTGCTCTTGATGACTCCGTCTCCCATGAGAAAGGCGACTTCCATGCGAAAAATATCAGGCTCCAAGATTTCGTAGTTGGAACTATCGATCGAAAGATAACTGTTCGAGCTGACCGCATTCGTCACAGAGGTAAAAGACAGGGCAGTGGCTCCGCTGGGCGTCCAAGTCGTTGCTTCAGCACCGCGCTGCAAAGTCGCATTCGCAACTTGATAACCCAGCATCGTAATGCCCCTGCCGGAGGAATAGCCTTCCGCCGCTGCGAGAAAGACCAGGCTGTCATTTCCAGATTTTTTTTCGATGCGAAATGGTAAATCGCTCCGAATGATCGCGCGGGAAAAATCGGCGGAGATCCGACTGAGAGATTGACGGACACCACCATCCACACTCATCCGCCGTTGGGATTGACCAGCAATCCGGG
>JAPLTI010000276.1 GCA_026398285.1 Verrucomicrobiota bacterium | reverse complement strand
TATCTTGAAAAAATCCCCCGTGATTATCGTGACGGGCAACATTCAGGCCACTAACCCCGGATACCCAAAGGGAGATTGCCTTGATCGTGATTGGAGAAGAGATCGAGCGTTACCGAAAGATGGGGATCGAACTAACGGTGGATGAGGAAACCGTTGAGATGCTCATCCGTAAGGGAATCACCAAGGCTCTCGGAGCACGCCCCATGAAGCGGACGGTTCAGAAGTATCTGGGAGATGTGGTCAAGGAGAGGTTGAAGAAGATCTGAAACCGTTTTTGAATTCGCAAGGGGTGGAAGGGATCCCTTTATGTGCGGTCGCTTCATCCGAAAGGGAAACCCAAGAAGGTTGCAGAGTTCTTTGGGGGCAAGGATGGGGAGGATAACTGGAGGGAGAGCTTCAACATCCATTCGCGGAAACTGGCCTCGCGTCCCGTATTCCTCCACATTCCAAAAGGCGGAAACGCTGATTGCATGAGCCCGCTCAACGAGATGGCCTTCATGCCATCAAGCGTATTGTTTTTACTTTCCCAGCAGCGCATCACACCCGCGATCCATGCCCTCGCCAATGACTGCGGAATCATGCTCGACAGCGTGATCGAGCGCCTCGCCGCACCTGATTCCGCGAGCATTCCAATCCGAACGAGGCTCAGCGCCAGATCGCACAAATCCACTACAGCCCGCAATCTCAGCGAACCGATCCTGGATGTCCAAACCGACTGGCGCTGGCAGAAACTCAAAATCACCATCGATCCTACAGGCAGGATGACCGCTGCATACGGCAAGCAGCGCCAGTCTCATACATTCACCAAAGCCAATAAAACCGGCACATGCCGCCATGTTGAAATTCTTGCAACGATGGCCGTTGACGGTGCATGGCAACCATCCAAAACACACTCCGAGGCCGACAAAAAGTCGTTCAAGCGCCTTCAAACTCAACTCCAAGCGATCCGCTACCAGGCGATCTGTTCCGAAAAGAAGGCTCTCAATTTCATCCCTTCTTTGAGCTCACCCTCCCAAAAGAACACTGGCGGGACTCGAGCGAGGAGAACGAAGTCGGATCGGAATAGGATTGAAGGCGCTTTCTTTACACTGCGGCTAACAGTGGAGGCCTAGGCCCTCGCGCCCTACTCGATCTTTGCTGAAAAATCTGTTCTACTTAGAAAGTGATTTGTTTTTGGGTTCCGAGGCCCTCGATGCCGAGTTCGATGATGTCTCCAGCTTTGAGGTATTGCGGCGGTTTGAAGCCCAAGCCGACCCCGGCTGGAGTGCCGGTGGAAATGACATCGCCGGGCAGGAGCGTCATGAATTGGCTGACATAGCTCACGAGGAAAGGGATTTTGAAAATGAGATTTGCAGTGGTTCCGTCCTGTTTGGTCTCCCCGTTGACCTTGAGCAAGAGACGCAAGGTGTGTGGGTCGGGAATTTCGTCGGTTGTGGCCAGCCAAGGCCCCAGCGGGGCGAAGGTGTCGGCGCTTTTGCCTTTCACCCATTGGCCGCCGCGCTCGAGTTGCCAGGCGCGTTCGCTGTAGTCGTTGTGGAGGACATAGCCGGCGACATGAGCCATGGCATCGGACTCGGAGACGGAGCGG
>JAPLTI010000082.1 GCA_026398285.1 Verrucomicrobiota bacterium | reverse complement strand
CAAGCGCCGGAAATTTGTCTGTGATTTCTGCCAACTCAACTGCAGAGACGGTCCCCTTGGAGACAAATCGTTCGACTTCCTGTTCCGGAGTGAGTTTTTCAGGCTCGGGAGACTTGAAAAAATATTCCCACGCAAAAAAACTTGAAATACCAACCACCACTGCCAGTAAAAGACCTTTGCTCATGTTCTTTGGGAAATTACTCGATTTCGGCCCCCTTTTATCCCCCCGCAGTCAACAATCAACGCTAAAAAGCCGCTGAATTTCATACCGCAAAAGAAAAAACTTTGCATGAGTCGAGGGAAGTGCCGGCGGCGGGACTCGAACCCGCACACTCCTTTCGGAATAAGGGATTTTAAGTCCCTTGCGTCTGCCATTTCGCCACGCCGGCGAGGCGGGTTGAAGAGTTCGATATCTTCTGGCTGGATGAAATATCAGCAAGCGTAAAATACAAGCGGTGTGTTTCGCGTTTTGATCTCTTGCGCGGGCACACATCCGATGCTTGCGATTCCGTGTTTCGAAATTACGATCCGCGCACGATGAATTCGCCTGCGTCAACTTTTCAACAAATTGGCAACCTCCGCGTGAGTTGCGGTCACCTGCTGCCCTTCGGCGTGAGTCATGTGCCCGGCGGCGTGAATTTTTCCATCTTCAGCGCCAACGCGACCGGTTGCACGCTGGTGCTCTTCAAGTCAGATCAGGAGCAACCAGTCGCAGAAATTCCCTTTCCTAAAAACTACCGTCTGGGCCATGTGTGGGCGATGGTCGTGCAGGATCTTGAATTTGAAAATCTGGAATACGGCTTTCGAATGGAGGGTCCCTCGAGCGCACGGGACGGTCATTATTTCGACTCTTCGAAAATCCTGCTGGATCCGTATGCGCGGGAAGTCGTAGGCCGTGAGGAATGGATGGCCCAGGCGAAAGCCTCCCACAAGCCGATCTTCCGTTCGCGGGTGCCTGTGGGCGCGGGTTTGCTCGAACCGAATGGCATCACGCATGTGCCCGCGAGCGACCTGATCATTTACGAAATGCACCTGCGTGGCTTCACACGCCATGAGACTTCGAAGGTTAAAAAACCGGGCACATTCGCCGGCCTCGCTGAAAAGGTGAAAGACCTCGCGAGCCTTGGCGTAAACTGCGTCGAGCTCATGCCGGTCTTTGAATTCGACGAATCCGAGAACCTCCGCACGAATCCGACAAACGGCGAGACACTTTGCAATTACTGGGGCTACAGCACGGTGGGGTTCTTTGCACCGAAAGCCAGCTACGCAGCGGCGGGCGCCCAGAGCATGCAGGTCGCGGAGATGAAGGAGATGGTGTGCGCACTCCATGGCCAGGGTATCGTGGTCATGCTCGATGTGGTCTTCAACCATACGGCGGAAGGCGGCGCGGACGGACCGGTTTTTTCGTTCCGAGGCATCGATAACAAAACTTGGTATATCCTCGATGAGAAAGGGAATTTCGCGAACTACTCGGGCTGCGGAAATACTCTGAACTGCAACTATCCGGCGGTGCGGGAATTTGTCATCAACTGCCTGCGCTACTGGGCCTCGGAGTATCATATAGACGGCTTCCGCTTCGACTTGGC
>JAPLTI010000153.1 GCA_026398285.1 Verrucomicrobiota bacterium | reverse complement strand
GTGTGAATCTCTTCACCGCCCACAATGACCTTCGCGACATGGGAATCACTATGGATTTCCGTAAGGGGCCTCGTCCAGTCGTGCAGACCGAGGCCAACAACGGCGTCACCTCCGCCGTCTATGAAATGCTTGCCCATTCGACGCCCGACACACTCCGCCCCCTGCCAGCCCTTCCTCTCAACTGGAAGAGTGGGAGCCTCAAAGGCCTTCGTTTGCGGGGTGGGGGACAACTTGAGATCCAATGGGATCGAAATGCCAACTGGTGGCAGGCCCGGTTCTCCGGACCTTCACGCCGCGTGATCACCGGTAAAAAAGAAGCGCTCATGTCCTCTTCTGGTTTCTCTCCCAACGACCTGAACGGTTTTCTTTCAGTCGATGGATGTTTCTGCGAATCCGGTGAAGCGATTTTGAAAGAGGCCACAACTATTAGTTGATAAGGTAATATTAACACTTACGTTTAAGCAATTCACCCCATCCCCCACTCAGTCCCTGCCTAAAAAACCAAGATATGCAAAACACCCTCGTTTTCGCTGATTACATTTCCATCTTCGCAATGCTCGTCGCCACGATAGGCATAGCCATTTACTTCACGAAATCCGGAGGGAAGGATATGGAATCTTTCTTTGTCTCCGGACGTTCCTTGCCTTGGTATGCCGCTGGGGCTTCGCTTACGGCCACCAGTTTTGCTGCGGACACCCCATTGTGGGTTACCGCCCTTGTGCGTGAGCATGGAATTCATTTTGTGTGGCAATTTTGCGCGCCGTTTACCGGAGCTGTCCTGACGGCAGTGTATTTCGGCCGCCGCTGGCGTCGGATGGCTTTTCTTACCGATGTGGAGCTTGTTGAAGCCCGCTTTGGTGGGGGATTCGCCAAGCTCCTGCGTGGCTGGAGTGGTGCCTTCGGCGCTCTCATCATCTGTCCAATCATGTGTGGCTGGGTCATCAAGGCGATGGAGACAATCTCGCGCGAGGCCCTCGGGCTCCCACCGGAAATGAGTCTCTACGTAACCATCGGCGTGGTCGTGGTGGCAATTATTGTCTCAACATTTGGAGGTCTCTCGGGCGTGGTTTACTCAGACTTTTTCCAACTCATCTTTGCCACCATCGGCACACTGTTGCTGGCTGTGATGTCGGTCTGGGCTGTAGGCGGGTTGGATGTGATGGTCGATAAACTTCATGGAATGTCGGAGTGGTCTGGCAACAACCTGCAACTTCTTCCGAGTATTGGTTCGGGAGCCGGGCAATTGCCTTTCTGGGATGCCCTCACTTTTATCCTCCTTGGCTTCAGCATCGCGATCGGCGGCGGCTACAATGCTCAGCGCCTTCTTGCCTGCAAGGACTCCTGTCATGCCAGCAAAGCCCAACTCCTTCACAGCATCTGCTACTACGCCCTCATGCCGTGGCCTTGGATCGTGGTTGCACTCTGCTCAATGATTCTCATGCCGAATCTTCCGGTTGCCGATCAAGGGAGTGCCTACCCCAGAATGTTGATGACGATACTGCCGGTAGGATTGAGGGGATTTCTCATCGCCGCACTGTTGGCAGCTTTTGTTTCCACCATCACAACCCTCTTCAACTGGGGTTCGTCTTACCTCATGAACGATGTGTTTCGCCGGTTCATCAAGGCTGATGCTTCCGAACACAGGTATGTAGTCATCGGGCGCTTTGCCACACTGCTTATTGCTGTGGCCGGCGCGACTATTTCCATTGTAGCGGATTCGATCATTCAACTGCTGACTATCGCCTATGTTCTGGGATCTGGCAGTATCATCATCGCTTTGGCTCAGTGGTTCTGGTGGCGTATGAATCGCTACGGTGCCCTTGCGGGACTCATCGTTGGCTGGGTGGTTGTCATAGGCATGCTGGTCTTCAAAATCTTCGACGCCCCCATGGCGAGTCTCCTCAACCTTGAGGATGGTGTTAAGTTCTCAACAGCGGAGCGTCTCACGGGAGCCCGCATGCTTTTTGCAATCGCCAGTGTCACGTCCGTTACCTTTCTGGTTACGTTACTCACACCGCCCGAGCCGATGGAGAATTTGAAAAATTTTCTACATCCGGGAATTGAATGAGCCCTACGAGCCTGTCGAAACCTTCGGACGAACCCTATTTTCCTGGTGCATCGGAATGGTCATGGTGCTGTCGCTGATATGTGGTATCGGCGAGATGATCCTTGGCAGCGCAGTCATTGGGCTTGGTGGCCTGGTCATTTTTGCCCTCACCCTCTGGTGGACGTTGCGTCGATTCCAAGAAGACTACGAACAGGAAATCAAAGTCTATGGGCGCCATCCATAAGTTGCCACAAGAAGCTCCCGGTGGCGGGTTGAAAGCAATCTCCACCCAGCTTCAACTGCCCGCTTATGCCGAAACCACCTCCGCCACCTCTCCAGCCCGAATTTACTTATGAAACTATCTCTCATCCTGACAATGTGTCTGGCAATATGCGCTTCTGCCGCATCTCCTGACGCGATCACCGTGCAACCTTTTGGCAAAACCAACGAAGGCGAGGCTGTGGATATTTACACCCTCCGCAATACCAAGGGCGCGGAAGCGAGGATTACCAATTACGGCGGGATCGTTGTTGCGCTCAAGGTGCCCGACCGCGATGGCAAACCGGGAGACGTGGTGCTCGGCTACGACAACCTCAAAGCCTACATCAAGGCGAACCCCTATTTTGGAGCCTTGATTGGCCGATATGGCAATCGCATCAAGAAGGGAAGATTTGAGCTGGACGGCAAAACCTACCGCCTTGCGATTAACAACCCCCCGAACGCCCTCCACGGCGGGCTGAAGGGATTCGACAAAGTGGTTTGGAACGCCAAACCGGTGATCACGATAAACGGTCCTTCCTTAACATTGACCCGCGTGAGCAAAGACGGGGAGGAGGGGTATCCCGGCAATCTCACCGTGACGGCGGTTTACACGTTGACCAACAAGAATGAGCTGAGGATCGATTACACCGCGACGACCGACAAAGCGACCGTCATCAATCTCACGCACCATTCGTATTTCAATCTGGCTGGAGCGGGGGGTGGGGATATTCTTGGACATGAATTGACGATCAAGGCGGACAAGTTCACTCCGATCGACAAGACATTCATCCCGACCGGAGAGCTGCGGCCAGTGAAGGGAACGCCGTTTGATTTCCAGAGAGCGGCCACCATCGGCAGCCGGATTACGAATCAGGACGAGCAACTGAAATTTGGGCTCGGCTATGACCACAACTGGGTGATCAACAAGCCGCCCGGAAAACTCGCGCTCGTCGCGAAAGTCCATGAGCCAAAGAGCGGGCGCACGATGGAGGTCCTCTCGACCGAACCTGGTTTGCAGTTCTATTCCGGCAATTTCCTCGACGGGACCAATGTGGGCAAAGGCGGAGAGATCTATCGCTATCGCAGTGGCTTCTGCCTGGAGCCTCAGCATTTCCCGGATTCCCCGAATAAACCCGAATTTCCCTCGGTTGTGCTCCGGCCGGGGCAAACCTACAAGAATATGATCATCTACAAGTTCAGCGCTAAGTAACCGTCCTAATCACCCAAGCGCTAAAGGCCACCAGCAAGGGAGCCATGAACGCCCTCACCCGCTAATGATCCTTCAATTTTGCCAAATATGGTATTCGCGTAAATTGCGTCATACCTGCCGAGGTCATCACGCCATTTTACGAGCGCTGGCTGGCACAGGCTCCAGGCCCCGCTTCGCCTCGTGAGCAACTCAACCAGACCATATCCTTTGAGCGACGCACAACCAGGGTTCAGGAAATTGCCGGCACCCAGGATACTTCCGACCTGAAATCTTCATGATCGACACGCATGTCCACCTCCTCGAACCAGACAGATTCACCTACGAATGGACGAGAGATTTACCCGCCCTCTCCGGCCGGTTCGATCTCTCGGACTACCAAAACGCTTCGCGCCACTCAGGCATACAGGCCGGGGTTTTTATGGAGGTCGATTGCGATGAATTCGACGATGAGGCCCGCTATTTTTGCTCCCTCGCTGAACAGCCCGGCGCCTTCATCCAAGCCGTCGTGGCCGCGGCAAGGCCCGAGTCGCCGGATTTTGGGCGAAGCCTCGAGTCGATCCCGCATTCGCGCCTCAAGGGCATACGCCGTGTTCTCCACACCCAGCCCGACGAGCTTTCGCAATCCTCCCTCTTCCGCGAAAATGTGAACCGTCTTGGTGGACTCGGACTCACTTTCGATCTCTGTGTTTTCCAGCGGCAACTCCCGATTGGACTCGAACTTGTGCGCGCTTGTCCGCAAACAACTTTCATCCTCGACCACTGCGGCGTCCCCGAAATCGCCGAAAACGAGGCCCCTGCCGGCGTGGGATTCCTCGCCTGGCAAAAAGCCATCCGCGCCCTCGCCGCTGAGCCGAATGTAATCGGCAAAATCTCCGGCATCACAGCCTACGCGCCTGCTGCACTCAGGAATGCCCAAGGTCTCAGGCCTTACACCGATACCATGCTGGAAGCCTTTGGCTCGGCCCGTCTCGTCTGGGGTGGCGACTGGCCGGTTGTGAATCTCGGTGACGGACTGAAAGTGTGGTTGGATACCACACGCGAAATTTTGGAGGAATTGACAGATTCCGAGCGCAACCAAATCCTCACAACCAACGCTAAAAGAATTTACCGCATCCCATGACATCCCATACACAGAAACCTATCGCCGTAGTCACTGGGGCCGGTTCTGGCATCGGCCGCGCCACCGCCCTCCAACTCGCCTCCGGCGGATACGACGTCCGCATTTTTGAACTCTCCGCCGAAGCGGCTGGGGAGACGCTGGGCCTTCTTCAAAAGGCTGGAGGCACCGGTGCGATCCAGACAGTGGATGTCTCGAACACCGAGTCTGTCCGCGCCGCCTTTGCAGACCTCGCCAGACTCGATGTGCTGGTGAACAACGCAGGCATCGCCCATATTGGCAATGTGCTCAACACCTCGCCCGAGGACCTTGACCGTCTCTATCAAATTAATGTGCGAGGAGCCTACCACTGCCTCCACTTTGGCATTCCCGTCATGCTGAAAAACGGCGGCGGAAGCATTGTGAACCTGGCGTCCATCGCCTCCAAAGTCGGCATCCCCGACCGCTTCGCCTACAGCATGTCGAAAGGCGCCGTGTTTTCCATGACCCTCTCGGTGGCGCGGGATTTCGTGGACAAGGGCATTCGTTGCAATTGCGTTTGCCCGGCCCGTGTTCACACTCCGTTCGTGGACGGATTC
>JAPLTI010000258.1 GCA_026398285.1 Verrucomicrobiota bacterium | reverse complement strand
TCCCTTTTGGAAACCGCTGTTCATTGGGTGGAAACTCCCTTGAATGCGTATTTTGCGACGGGAGACATCCCGATGCGTCACGGCACCGGCGGGGCCATGATCGTTCCCTACCAAGCCTTTCACGCCAGCGATGTGGCGTTTGTGATTGCGGCCGGAAATGATCGCATGTTTGCTTCCTGCGCTATGGTGCTCGGGCATCCCGAATGGGCAACTGACACACGATTTGCCGCAGCCGCCCAACGTGTTGTAAATAAAGAAGCGATGATTGTGGATATGCGCAAGGTCATTTTGACACAGCCACGGGTTTCTTGGATAGCCAAGCTCACTGCCGCCGATGTTCCGTGCGCTCCGATTCACAACCTTGGAGAACTCGCAGAGGCCGATCAATTTATTCATATGGATATGACACAAATTCTTCCCGAGTCCGGGGTCAAAGTCGTGGGACTTCCGATCTCGTTCGATAGAGAGCGCCCGCGCTCAGTGCGTTCCTCGCCGGAGCTTGGCGAACACACGCAAGAGGTTTTGGCTGAACTCGATTCCCGCCGTTCACAATGAGTTTCATGTTCGATAAAGTCAAGGCTCAGGCAGAATTACAAAGTTCTGCATTTAGCGGAAAGATTTGCTTCGATGACACGATGCGCCGCCTGTATGCGACGGATGCCTCTGAATATCAGGAACTCCCTTTTGGCGTGGTTTTTCCTAAGGAAGAGTCCGATATTCGTCTCTTGATTCTTTGGGCCAACAAGCATCGCGTGAGCCTAATTCCTCGCACAGCGGGAACGTCCTTGGCCGGCCAGTGTGTCGGGAGCGGGTTGGTAGTGGATTTATCGCTGCATTTCACTCGCATCCTTGAGATTAATAAAGATCTCAAGAGGGCGCGTGTGCATCCGGGCGTGATTCGCAACGAACTGAACATGGCCTTGGCCGAGAAGGGGTTATTTTTCGGACCAGAAACCTCTACCGCCAACCGTGCCATGATCGGTGGAATGGTCGGAAATAATTCCTGTGGCTCGAATTCGATTGTTTATGGAAGCACCCGTGAGCACTTGCTGCGCATACGCGGTTTTCTGAGCGACGGAAGTGAAGTGAAATTTGAGGCCATTGATAAAGAGGCATTTGAGAAAAAATGCCTCGGTGATTCACTGGAATCACAGGTCTATCGAATGGCCGCCCGCCTCCTGGGATCTGCCGAGAATCGAAAACAGATCACAAAAAATTTCCCAGACCCATCCATTCCACGCCGCAACACGGGCTACGCGATCGATCTTCTCATGGACTCGAAGGCGCTGGACGAAGCGAGCGAGAAACCATTTAATTTTTGCCGAGTGATCGCTGGGTCCGAAGGCACGCTCTTTTTTGCGGTGGAAATCGAATTAAATTGCTCCCCACTGCCTCCCTCTTCCCAAGCTGTGATCTGCGGGCACTTTCGCGATGTGAATGAAGCGCTGCGGGCAAATTTGATTGCGCTCGAGCATCTTCCCTCAGCCTCCGAGCTCATTGACAAACACATTCTCGACTGCAGCAAAAAGAACTTGGAGCAAGCCCGCAACCGGGATTTTATCGTTGGCGATCCCGGAGCCATCCTGGTCATCGAGTTGCGGAGGGACACTCAGGATGAACTGGAATCCGCAATCACGCAGATGACTGCCTCGCTCCAAGCCAAGGGATTCGGATATGCGTATCCCGTTCTACGGGGCGAAGCGTCTTCCCGCATTTGGCAACTTCGTCGCGCCGGCCAAGCCGTGATGAGCAATGTCGAAGGGGATGAAAAACCTCGCGAAGTCATCGAAGACACAGCCGTTCGGGTTCAAGATCTTCCAGACTTCATTGCCGAGATCAGTCAAAACATGAAATCCTATGGGATTTCGTGCGTTTACTACGGTCACGCGGCGACTGGCGAGTTGCATTTGCGACCGATTTTCAGCCTTCGCACACCGGAAGGGCACGCTTTGTTCCGGCGGATCGGCGAGGAAACAGCAGCCTTGGTTAAAAAATATCGCGGTTCGCTGAGCGGTGAACACGGGGATGGTCGTCTGCGTGGAGAATTCATTCGGAGCATGGTCGGAGACCAGTGCTATGAAATGATGCGAGAATTCAAACAAACATTTGATCCCAAAGGAATTTTCAATCCGGGAAAAATCATCGATGCCCCCCGCATGGATGAAAACCTGCGCCATGAACCGGGTCACGTCAGCGCGAATTTGTCGACTGTTTTTGATTGGTCCTCAACCGGCGGCATGCTCGCAGCCGCCGAGAAGTGCAATGGAGCCGGAGACTGCCGCAAAACACACTTGAGCGGGGGAACGATGTGTCCGAGCTACATGGCCACGCACAAGGAGGAAGACAGCACGAGGGGCCGGGCCAACATGTTACGCCAACTCATGACTGAAAGTGGTCAGAAGGCGATGCAAAGCAAGGCGCTTTACGACGTGCTGGATCTCTGCATGAGTTGCAAGGGTTGCAAATCGGAGTGCGCTTCGAACGTGGACATGGGCAAGATGAAGGCCGAGTTCTTGCAAGGTTATTACGAAACCCATGGAGCCCCGCTGAGGTCGGTCCTCATTTCACGCTTCGCGAGTATCAGTCAATTGACCTCGATCTTCCCCTGGGCATGGAACTTTGTTTTTAGCAAACCAAGCCTGCGCAAGATAGCGAACAAACTCACAGGATTTCACCCCGATCGCACGATCCCCTTGTTGCCGGATCAGACTCTTGTCCAATGGTTCAAGAGCCACGTCCCCCACCCTCAAGCTGGGACACGCGGACAGGTCTATCTCTTTGCCGATGAATTTACAAACTATCAGGACGCCCAAGTCGGCAAGCACACGGTAGAACTTTTAGAAAAACTTGGCTATCAGGTCCTCCTGCCTGATCAATTGGAGAGCGGTCGCGCTGCGCTGTCCAAAGGGTTCTTGAAAAATGCACGCCACCTCGCCGAAGGAAATGTGCGCCGACTGCACCCTGTTGTTTCCGCCGATCACCCGCTCATCGGGATCGAGCCATCAGCCATATTGTCTTTTCGTGATGAGTATCCGGAACTCCTTCGCGGAGATTTGCAACAGCAGGCCAAGGAATTGTCTGCAAACTGCCTTCTTTTAGAAGAATTCCTGGTGCGAGAACATGATGCCGGACGCTTGCCAAAAACAGCCTTTCAAGAAAACAAGCAAACCATCCGCCTTCACGGGCATTGCCATCAAAAGGCTCTCATCGGGATGCTGCCAACCATTCGCGCTTTGGAATTGGTGTCCGGACACGATGTGCGACTCATCCCGTCTGGATGCTGCGGCATGGCGGGGAGTTTTGGATATGAAGAAGAACACTACGATATCTCGCAAAAGATCGGAAATTTGGTGCTTTTCCCGACCATTCGCTCCCAATCCAAAGAGACCATTCTCTGCGCCCCGGGCACATCCTGTCGTCACCAAATTCACGATGGCACAGGCCGCACGGCCCTGCACCCCGCAGAGATTTTAAACAGGGCTGTGCGTTAGTATTAGGCCTTTTACCAAGCCGTCCAACCGCCATCCACCATCAGGCTGTGACCTGTGACGAAAGAGGCACTGTCGGAAAGCAGGAAAAGTGTGGGGCCAACGATCTCGGTGTTCACTCCCACGCGATTCAAGGCTGTTTTGTTTGAAAGGTCTTGGATGAATTGCGGGTGGTTCTCCTGAACCGCAGGATTGGGAAACGGCCCAGGGGTTACGCAATTGAATCGGATTCCGTCCGGTCCATAATGCACAGCGAGATAACGCGAGAGCTGGAGAATCGCGGCCTTGGCTGCGCCATAGTCAATAGGGTTCGGGGTCATGGGCGCGGCATAGATGCGGGGATCAGGAGCCACGACACCATACATGCTGGAAAAGAGCACAATACTGCCCAAACCTCTCGGCTTCATGTGCCCAGCCAACTCGCGGCAGAGGACAAATGCGGGCGCGAGCGTGAGATCGAATGTTTTATTAAAACACTCGGCATCAATTTCTTCAAGTTTTTTTCCGGATGATGATGCAAAGGCAAGGTGTGCCACGCCATCTGGAACTCCATGCTCCAAGACCATTTCTCGCACAAATTCCGGCAATCCATCGACATTGCTGAAATCAAAATCCCGTCCGACCGTGTTCTTGAGATTGTGGCTCTCCACAAAAGCGGCAGCGCGGCCAAACATATCAAAGCAAAGCACTTTAGCGCCAGCGTCATCAAGCGCTTGGGTGATCGCCGAGCCCAAGTAGCCAGCGCCTCCCGTTACCCAAATTCGTTTTCCTTCTAAAGACAGTATATTTTTCATTTTGCAGTGTATCCTCCATCAATTGGTAAATTTGCACCCGTGATATAAGTGGATGCGTCGCTGAGTAAAAAAACCACCGAGCCTCCGATCTCACGAGCCTCGGCCATGCGACCCAGCATGGTCATCTTCGCATAGCGAGCCAGAAAGGCGTCGCTTTGAGGTTTTTCAGGGTTGAAAATTCCTCCCGGCGAGACGACATTCACTCTTACTCCGTTCGGCCCATAGTGCGAAGCCAGATAGCGAGTGAGGTTGATCATGCCGCCTTTGTGGAAGAAGTAATCCGGTGCCGAGGTCATGGTTGTTCCTTCGTAAAGCCAGGGATTTACACCGACCATACCCTGCATGGAAGCGATATTCACGATGCTGCCTGATTTGCGCTCAGCCATGGCATCTCCAAAAATCCGGGCCGTGGCAAAAAATCCCGTCGCATTGGTTTCCATCGATTCGCGCCAAGCCGACAACGCATCAGTCAGACTCGCCATCGGACGACTGACGGCATTGAAAACAATCCCGTCGATGCGACCGTGTTGCTTTAACACGCGATCTTTCAATGCGTGAAGCGAAGCCTCGTTAACAATATCCACTTCCTCGATCGAGACAGGAGCACCGTCGGTGGATTCCGAAGATGCCAGCGACTCCAATGCCGACCTGTTGCGCGAAGCCACAACCAAGCTGGCGCCGGAAGCTGAAAGTGAGGCGACGAGTGAACGCCCGAGAAGGCCCGTGCCTCCGAATTGAAGGATGACCTTGCCTTCGAGAGAAAAAGAAGGAATTTTAGACATAAGGCGAACGGGTGGCGGGCTTCAGTTCCGAAGGAAGTGCTTCGATATGCTCCTGGAAGAGTTCCAATCTTTGTTTCATATAAGCCCCAAGAGCAACCACATCCGAACCGGCGTTGAAAACCCTGATGCCATCGGCAATGAGCTCGGCAAAAGGCGCGATGAGACCGGCAGCCATCGCAAACTTGCCATTCTTGAGAGCCGCTGCTGCCACGCGTTTGCGCGCTGCCACGACTTGTGGATCATCCAGTTGACCGGTCTTGCCAATGCGATGGCTAAAATCTCCAGGACCGAAGAGAATGCCATTGAATCCCGGAACGGCCGCAATTTTTTCGACATTTTCAAGCCCCTCGGGGGACTCGATTTGGAGAATAACCACTTTCTCCCGGTTCGAGTATTCCAAGTAGCTTTCCATCGGCATGAGGCAGAACTGTCCATCGGTATTCCCGCCGTCCAGCGCACGCTTGCCCTGTGGATAAAAGCGAACCCAATCCACAATCTGGCGCGCCTCCTCCTCCGTCTCGACATGTGGCACAATAATGCCGGTCGCATCGGCTTCAAACGGCTTGACGTAATCGCTATAGCTTCCCTTGGCCACACGCACGAAGGAATCCATATCATGAACCCGAGCCGCTCGAATCATGTTTTCGAGTCCGATCCAATCATTCGGAACGTGTTCATTGCAGATCCACACTCCATCCAGACCCGAGAGACCAGCGATCTCGATGACTCGAGGGTCCGAGAGATTGATCTTGAGGGTTTTAGCTATCTGCCCTTCAGCCAGGAGCTTCAGAAGGCGACTGGGTCGTTGATGTATCATAGATTTTTAATATGCCGAGATTTCTTCAAGAGCCACTTCCCGCCCTCCTTCGTTTCGACTGATGAGGCCACCGATCACAAGTTGCATGAGCTATACGGTCTCGGAGATCGGATAGGGAGGGATTCCGCTGGAAAGGAATCCGACAAAGGCTTCCAACTGCGATCTGAACGCAAAAAAGGTATCGCTGAAAGCCAACTGCACTTTGCCGTGCGTTCCGCAAATCTGTAAACATCCGAAGCCCCCATACATATCCGCGCTGGCCACAACAACCAAATCCACGCCCCGGCGGTGCTTGATGTGCACAATATTCCGCTCCGGTGTGCCGGTATTGCGAACACTCAAAAATCCGGGCCCCACTATGGGATAGACACTTTCCAAAGCATGAATGCCATAGGCCTCCCAACTCTTCGGCGTGGTGATACTCAGAAAGCGCAAGTCCCCGAGTTCATTTGTGGACCGGTGGTAAGGGTGAAACTCCTTCGCGTAACGCATCGCGCTGGAGGACATGATGGGCTTGCCCTCGGCGACCCATTTCGCAAAAACCTTGAGATCATCAGCGTTGTTCACAAGTGGCTTGTCGATGAAAACCGGCACCCCTGCCTCGACAAAAGGCCGGGCGCGCTCGACATGCTCGTCTCCGATATCCGTTGCAATGAGCACAGCATCGACATGGCCAATGACGTCCGTTGGATTCTGCACCACCTGTGGGATGTGAGCGCACTGGGAAACATGTTCAGCGGTGAACTCCCCATTTCCGGTGCAGCAAATATGTGTCACTTTTGCTCCCGCCACTCGCAGATTTTCGCTCGGCTCTTTGTTGAGGTAGGCAGGAATTCCCGGGAAGGGACATTCTTTGGTCATCCTCTCGCGGTCATAGCCATTGAACATGGCGCTCCACGAATACGGGTGCCCGTTGCCTACACTGCAACCTAAAATAGCCAGTCGAAAATCGCTCATGGTTCGAAAATACGGGGTTTGTTAGAGAACTTCACCACGCTACCCGCTGAAGACAGGAACTGCAATCATGAAATCGATATTCGCACATTTGAACTTTATTCGCACATTTGATTTGCTTTTTAGTCGCTGCGGATCGAAAAGAGACTGGTTCGCTAATAATACCATGGATTTCCTTTTGACACGAAGATCCAGCTTCCGGGCTGGGCTTTTGAACGAATGGCTCCAAATGGTTTCAACTGGTCAGGAAATATGACCTAATTGCGCTACTTGAAGAGGACCGCAGCAGAGCTTTAATTGGAGATTCTTGGTCATGCAGGTATGCTATAAAAATTCTCATCCTACTGACTCGGAGCAGCCGTTGGGTCAGGATTTGCAAGCATGAACAACATCACCCTCGAAACAAACATCTGGCCCGAGTCGGGTGCTTCGATTTTGAAGGATGTCATGCGGCAAGAAGCCCGGTTACTCCACCAGTTGCATCAACCGCCAGCCACATTGGCGGATTGGTTGGATTTTCGAGAATCGCTGAGAACAAGCATCAAAGAGTCGGTTGGAAGCTTTCCCAGTCCTGTGGATTTGGATGTCCGCGTGCATGGCACGATCGAGCAGGATGGATACAGCATTCAGAAAGTGACTTACCAAAGCCGCCCCGGCTTGCGAGTGACAGCCCTTTTGTATCGCCCGCAGGGGGCGGGACCATTTCCCGCGATTCTCAACATGCACGGGCATTGGCATGAGGGAAAAGTGGCCCCGGCTGTCGCGATGCGCTGTCAACGACTCGCCAAAGAAGGTTTCGTCGTCTTGAGCCCCGATGCCATTGGCGCCGGGGAACGCTCCACAGAAGCGGGACAATTTGAATACCACGGCCACCATCAGGGCACATCACTTCTGTCTGTTGGAGAAACACTTCTTGGCGTCCAGCTTTATGACAATATACGCGGGATTGATTTTTTAGAGTCGCTGCCTGAAGTGAATCGCGAAAAGATCGGCGCTACGGGAGCAAGTGGTGGAGGCAACCAAACCTTGTGGATTTCCGCGATCGATCCGCGCATCAAGGCCTCGGTTCCCGTCGTCTCGATTGGCACATTCGAGTCCTACGTTACGAACTATAATTGCTGGTGCGAAACGCTTCCCTTCGGCCTCACACTCACTGAGACGTGGGGTCCCCTTGGTCTGATCGCTCCGAATCCTTTACTGATCCTCACCGCCAAGAGAGAGAAAAACGCGGCGTTTACCTTCGAGGAAATGCTCCGCTCCTTTCACAGTGCGCGAAAAATTTATGACCTCTACGGGGCCACTGAAAAAATCTCCTATCAGCTGCTCGATCACCCGCATGGGTATTTTGACGAATTCCAGACGCACATGCACGGCTGGTTCAAATACTGGCTGAAAGGAGAGGAGAATTCCCTTCCACGCATCCTTCCCGAAGTGAACGAATTCCCGGAAAGTGAGTTGATGTGTTTCCCCGGCTCCTCGCGTCCTGCGGAGGTGCGCTCGCTCTTTGCCTATTCCGCGCTTCGCACCCAGGAGTGTAAAAACAGCTTCCCGAAGGAAGAAAGCATGGATGCCGAACAAAAGCGGCAGGAATTCAAAAAGCTCATCCATTTCCCAAGTGGACCGGATGTCTTGCAAACCAGCAGGCCCATCAAAAGTTTGGAAGGCGGCTACCAAATCGAAAAATTCTCTGTGTCACCGGAGGCGAATGTTCTCATTCCCTGCCTGCTGGTTTATCCGGAAGGGAGAAAGCCGTCTGAGGTGACCATTGCCATCCACGGAGGCAACAAATCCCTGGCCCTGAATGAGCCATCCGTGCAAAAAATCCTCCATGCAGGCGGAGCGGTTTGTCTCGCCGATTTGCGGCATACGGGCGAACTGAAGTGGGATTACGAGGAATTCACAGATGACCTCCACGTGGCACGCGCCGCACTCTGGCTCGGGCATACAATCATGGGTCAATGGGTGAAAGATGTTTTCGCCATTGCAGCCATTTTGAAGCAAAGGGACACAGTCAAAATTCATTTACTGGGATTTGAAGAAGCCGCGATTGCCGCACTCGCCGCTGCGGCACTGGAGCCTCACTTTTCCAGCGTGAGCGTGGAGCGTATGCTTTCCAGCTATGTGGTCACCACGTCTCCCCTCACCCAGCGTTACAGCATCTACGTGCCTGGCATCCTCGCGTGGGGCGACATCGATCTGCTGGCAGCCCTGTCTCAATGCGAGGTGCATATCCATTCCCTCGTCGATGCCAATGGCCAATTACAAAATCAAATAAAACCCTCTCCCATTCAAAAATACAACTTCACATGACAGGCAATATCACACTCAAGACGACCTGGGGACCATTTTCCCCAAACTACCTCGGCATTTCTCATATTCTCAATGAACAAAGCGGCGCGATGGCCGATATGCCGATTTATATTGGACGCAAAAACCCTGCGACCATCATGTTGCCAGATAGCGCGTTCGACTACATCCAAAGCGGCACGGATGGGAATCGCCGGGCTACCGTCAATGCCATTCCGGAAGATGTGGCAACGGATTACTCCGCCTTTTCCCTGAGATATTTCATGGATCAGGCTGGCGACACGGCCGTGGCAAGGTTCACTGTCGAAAGCCCTGAACGCGCTCGCTGTGAGATCACGTTTCAGAATACCTCGGATGAGGAGCGTGAGTATTTCTATGGACTCGGCATCACGGTCAATGACGACAGCAAGAAAGTGTTACTGAAGGAATCCTTGCGCCCGTGGTGGTTAGCTGCAAAAAATTACCAGAGCATCCAAGCCTATCAAAAAACCTTTGCACTCGGATGCCGCCAATGTCTCACCAGAATTTATTTATGGGGGATTGAAGATGAGGTTCTTGCCCAAGCCTTCGGAGGGTGGGCGGAGGATTGTGTCACCTACAAGACCCATCTCCCCGACTCATTGCAGGACGGCTTTTTGTATTTTCGATATATTAAATACGGAGATCTGAACCCGGCTTGGGAACTGCGCATCAATGGGAAGCCTACAACGTTTCACTTTCCACAGACTTGGGCGATTCCCGGCGGCGGATGGGGAAAAAACCGCGATTCCTATGAGTATTGGCGCCTTTTGCGTGTGCCCATCGGATGCCTGCCCGCAGGAGAAAACACATTGGAACTTCGTTGTCTTGAAGCCCCGGGAAATGACATGGCCCGCATCTGGCTGGATGGAATGCTATTCCACGAAGGTCTCCTCCCCGGTGACGCAGGGGAGGTTTCTCCGACATCACTCGTAGATCAGGAGCTTCGCGCCAATGCCTTTGTGCGAAAAGCCCTTGATGTTCCAAACTCTTTCGACGTGGTGCTTCCCGATCAAGCCCCTCGGCGAGTCAAGGTTTCCATGGAGTCGGAACCCGCAAGCGTCGAGTGCGGCACCGGATCATTCGTTGCGCACCTGCGCGATCGCATGCACTTGCCCGCAGCACGATTGCCACGCGATACTACAGTTTGTCCTTGGGGAGCCATGGAGAGCGCTGCTGTCACCGTCGCGCCAAAGTCGGAGCGAACCATTTCCTTCACGATTTCTTGGGATGGTGCCGCAGAGGAAGTGACAAAACGGGAAAGCACCCCTGCCCCAGTCCACTTCGAACGACCTTACGCTGAATTAGCTGCGCGCATGGCGGATGCCCTGCTCTTCAATGTCAATTATCCCTTGCGCTTATTCGGGAATCCATCCCCCTATTATGTTCCTGCAAAATATTTTCCCATCCCCTATTCGTGGGATGGCGGCTTAGCGGCAGTGGGACTCGCCGCAATCGATCCCGACTTGGCCTTGCAACAGGCCACCTACTTCATGGCGGATGAGGAACATGATTTTCCGATGATTTACTGTGGCTCGCCGGTTCCCACACCACTTTACGCTTTGTGGGATTGGTATCAGTCCACGCAGGACCTGAATGGCCTCGCCAAAGCTTACAAGGGAGCGAAGAGGATGTATGATTTCTACCTCGGAAGAACGCCTGGTAGCTTGGTGAATCATAATGACGAAGGCTTTCTGAGCACTTACGCTTATAATTACAATCTTGGCATCGATGACCACCCGATCCAACGCTGGGCCGAAGATTGTCATTTAACGAGCAAAGGCCTTTACTCTTTGATCCTCATGCCGCAGATCCTCCGCCTTGCCGGCATCATGCGGAATATCGCCATCCTTCTCGGACACGGGTCGGACGCCGAGCAATTCCGCAAAGACGCCGCATTGCTGGCTGGCAACATTGAAAGCCGCATGTGGGATGAGGAAAGCGGTCTCTACGGGTGGGCCCGCCGCACCGAACGGGGCGTGGAGCCGGTGATTTTCCAAGGATCTGCCGGAGATCGCTCCGCCTGCGCGTTCCTGCCGCTCTTCGCTGGTTTGACCGCGCACAAGGATCGCCTCATCACGCAGATGATGGATCCTGACCGGTTCAACACCCCTTTTGGCATTTCCTCCGTGGACATGCTCGCCCCTTCCTACAACCCTCAAGGATATTGGAATGGAGGAATTTGGCCGGTTCTCCAATGGTTCCTCTGGAGAGGTCTGCTCGAAGCCGGTGAACCGAAGCTTGCGCGGCAGGTGGCCGAAACCATCCTGAAAACCTGGCAGCATTTCTTAAAAACGGAACATTACCTCGGCGAGCACTTCATGATTGCCCCGGAACAAATGAACGGTGCGCCCAACTTCGGCGGTCTGAGTGCGGTGCTGCTACCGATGCACGCGGCCTATTTTGCTCCTTATCAAGTGACGGCGCTCTACGACGTCGTCATTCTCAAAAAATCCGTTAATCGCACGGACGATGCGATCAGCCTCACGCTCAGCACCCTGGGCCCCACTTCGGACACGCACGACCTCCTGATAAATATGGGTTGTGGGAAGACCCTCTACGCCGTGACGCTGGACGGCCAACCGCATGGCGAGTTTGTTTCCGACGAAAACGGCCACCTGTCGCTGAATCTCCGTCGCGCATCAGGCCTGCAAGAAGTGGCCATACAGCCTGCAACGAAAAACTCTTAATACACTCAATGAAAACTCCATTTATTCTACGCATGTCGCTTGCTGCTGCCGTCTCCACCAGCTGCGCCTGGGCCGACATTAAACTTCCCGCCATCATTTCTGACCACATGGTTCTGGAGAAGGCCGCAAAGGTTCCAGTCTGGGGCAAGGCAGACCCGGGCGAGGAGGTGACAGTGTCGCTGAACGGGCAATCCGCGAAGTCCACGGCGGATGCCGCAGGCAAGTGGACGCTGGCCCTAAACCTGAAGGATTCCGCACCCGGACCGTTTGAAATGACGGTGGCAGGCAAAAATAAACTGACAGTTTCCGACGTCGTGGTCGGAGAGGTCTGGGTCGCCTCCGGCCAGTCCAACATGGAGTGGATTGTTCGGGACGCGATGGGAGCTGAAGAGGAAATGGCCCGGCCCGCGAACCCGCTTCTGCGCCAGTTCGCCGTTAAAATGAACGCAACGAGCGAGCGCATGGACGATGTCCAAGGGAAGTGGATTGCCGCTGCGCCTGGAACGGTCGGAAATTTCTCCGCCGTCGGATATTTCTTTGCGAAAATGCTTCAAAAGGAACTGAGCGCCCCCGTGGGCTTGATCCACACTTCCGTTGGCGGAACTCCTTGCGAATCATGGACCAGCGCCGAGGCATTGAATACCGTGCCCGACCTCAAGGCCAAAAGCGAGCAACTCTGGGCTGCAGTGAAGGATGCACCGGAAAAGAAAAAGGCATTCATTGACGGCATGGGAGCCTGGACCAAAGAGAACGGCCGCGAAGACAAGCCCTGCGCCGATGCCTCCGCTTATGCCGGCCCGGATGTTTCCCCGGACGGCTGGGTGGCGGTCAAATTACCCGGCGAGGTGGTGGCTCCTGGACTTCCTCAAGCAGGAGCAGTCTGGTTGCGCAAGGAAATCAATCTCCCATCCGCGCCGACGGAAAAATTCCCCCTTTCCCTGCCGATTGACGGATTCGACAGCGTGTATTGGAACGGCAAGCTCCTCAAACAAACCACCATTCAAGACTTCGATGGCCTGGGATCGGTCCGTCGAAGAGGCCCATTCGACATCATGCCAGAAGACGTCAAAGTGGGGAAAAACATCCTCGCCATCCGGCTTTACGAGCCAATCAGTCCGGCGGTATTCCCTGCGGACACCGGAGGCCCCAGAGCCGGTTCGGGCGGTTCGATCAAGCTCGAAGGCGAGTGGTTGGCCAAAGCTGAGTATGAATTTCCCGCCATTCCGGCAGAAAAAACCGCTACGGCTCCGCAGCCTCCGACCAATCCTCCCAGCCCTATTCACGTGGCCAGCTTCCTGTTCAACGGCATGGTCCGCCCGATCATCCCGTATGCGATCCAGGGAGTCATCTGGTATCAGGGTGAAGCAAATACGAGCCGCGCCTACCAATACCGGACCGCTTTCCCGCTCTTGATCTCCGACTGGCGCAAGCAATGGAACCAAGGGGATTTCCCGTTCTATTTCTGCCAACTGACAATTTACAAGCCAAAGGCATCCATACCCGGCGAGAGCGGGTGGGCCGAGTTGCGCGAGGCGCAGTCCCTAGCGCTCAAGCTGCCGAATACTGGCCAGGCCGTCACCATTGATGTCGGAGAAAGCGGGGACCTCCATCCCCGCAATAAGAAGGACGTGGGCGAGCGACTCGCCCTCATCGCCCTCGCCAAGGACTACGGAAAGTCGCTCCCATTTTCTGGACCGGTCTATGATTCGATGAAGATCGAAAGCGGCAAGGCCATCCTCAGCTTCCTGCACACGGAGGGTGGCCTCTCGGCCAAGCCCTTGCCCGAAACTTACATTGTCAAATCTCTGAAAAATGAGACCGCGCCGCTCGTCCGCAATAGCCCGAACAGCCAACTCGAGGGCTTCGCAATCTGCGGCGAGGACAGGCAGTGGGTTTGGGCAGATGCAAAGATCGATGGCAACAACGTGATCGCCTGGTCGGACAAGGTGCCGGCGCCAGTGGCCGTGCGCTACGCATGGGCGGATAACCCGACTTGCAACCTCACCAACGGCTCAGGGCTTCCCGCCTGCCCGTTCCGCACCGATGACTTCCCGCCGGTGACTCTGAAGGGAAAGTATTAGGAGTCCGGCACCCAGCATCAAAAACTTGTGATTCAGTTTTTAAACCCGAAAACCGCAGTGACAAAACTCGCTTCGTGTTCCGCCACAGGAAAAGCCATTTTCCGATTTGCGGTTACGCTACTCCTCCTGTCTGGGCCCCTCGCCCATGCCGACGGGCCGGGGAAAACCCTCGCGGTTTACGGAGATGCAGCCGTGGCGAAAACTCCGACGCCGGGCTGGAGCTTTCTTTGGAATGCCATTGGCAAGGTCGGAGATGCCAAGGGATATTCCCCGTTGACCTACGTTGAGAAAGCCAGGGCGTATGGAGTCATGGATGAGAACGGGGCCTTGAAGCCCGACGTGCCCAGCCACAACATGTCCCGCGACTTCTTCTTCCTCGATATCTCCGCGATGAGGGACAAGGACGGCATCGCACGCTTCTACATCGCATCCTACACGCTCGCTGAGGATCCCGCCGGCGAAGTCTGGATCAACAACGGCAACCTGCGCAACCAAGCCTTCCCCGAGGGAACGACCCTGCAAATCTATGTGAATGACGAGCTGAAGTCGCAATCGCTTTGCAAACAAGGCCGCTTCGCCACGGTCTTCCAAGAAAATCTGGGACGTCTGAAAAAAGGCGACGCCATCCGTGTCGCCATCGGCCCAGGAGAAAAATCACCTCAGGGCGGCGGCAGGCTCTTTTTTACGATTGAGGAATATCCGGCAGGAGAGAAACCCGCAGCGCCGATCCCCATCTTGACCCCGCCTCTTGACGCGGTGAATCCCGAGCTGGGAGCCGATGGGAAAACACACCCGGTCTATGCGGCCAAGCACCAGGCGCAGTGCAAGGCTCTGTTGGAAAAAAATCCTGAACTCGTCTTCATCGGCGACTCGATCACCGCTCGCTGGCCTGCCGAGCTTTTGCAGGAAAAGTTCGGAGCCTTCCGACCCGTAAACCTCGGCATGGGCGGGGATGGCATTCAGAATGTTCTTTGGCGCCTGCAGAATGGCGTGCTGGATAAAACGCACCCGAAGGTCATCGTCCTCCTCATCGGCACCAATAACATCACCATCGGGATGACTCCTGATCAGATCGCCGAAGGCATCGCCACACTCCTCAAGACCATTCAGGAAAAAGCGCCCGCCAGCAAAATCCTCCTTCTGGGAATCCTGCCGCGTGGCGAGTCGATCCAAGAAGCGAACAATGAGAAAATCCGCCAGACGAATGCCAAGCTCGCCTCGCTCGCCGATAACACACGGGTTTTCTATCTGGATGTCGGAGATCAGCTCGTCGAACAGGATGGCTCAATCAGCAAGGAAATCATGCCTGACAAGCTCCATGTCGCCGGCCCGGGATACACCAGGTGGATGGACGCCATGAAACCCACACTCGACAAACTTCTGAATGAATAGCCCGCTCCCAGATTTGAAAATGAAAAACCCTGCCCAACTGCCCGTGCGGATCGTTATCTTCGGAGACTCGATTTCCGCATATCGCGACAATCTGAATGTCGCCTCGCTCCAGTTGTCGGAGCGACTAAAATCCGCAGGCATCCCGTTTGTATTCATCAACTCCGGGGTCCGGGGGAACACGACGGAGATGGGACGCGCGCGGTTTCAGCAAGACGTTTTGAACCACTCCCCGGATGTTGTCATCATGGCTTTCGGCACCAACGACTCCGCCGTGGATGTTTACCTCGGCAAGTCCGAGCCGAGAGTCACCCTGCAAAGATACTCCGAAAACCTCGCCTTTTTTCTGTCGGAACTCGCCAAAAGGAATATCCAAGCCATTCTCTATTCCAGCCCGCCGGTGCTCCCCACCGAACAGCCCAGCAAATGCACGATTCGTCTGGACGAGTATCTGGCATGCCAGCGGCAACTCGCGACGGATTATTCCTGCTTCTATGTGGACGTCCACAAGGCGTTCTGGGACAAAGCCGGCGGGGACGGAGTGAAATTGCTGCGGGATCTGTATCTTCCCGACGGGATGCATCCGAACGAGTCCGGCCAGACGGTGATCGCCGAGGCCATCTGGCAGCTTTGGCAGGAACAACCAGGGATCTTGAACAGCCGCGCACAGGAACCCGCAGCGTAGTTGCTTTACAAGTGAATTCCCCGATTAAAAACAACAATACCAGATAATTAAGCAAAAAATGATAACCCTAACCCGAAATAGCAGGAATACCTGCTCCGCTACACTACCACTTGTCTCCGCAACCGTTTTCCGCCTTGCAGTTGCGCTGCTCGTCCTCACAGGAGCCATCGCCCAGACCGATGAGGAGGGGAAAACCCTCGCCATTTATGGGGATGCTTCCGTCGCCAAAACACTGCCTCCGGGCTGGAGTTTTTCCTGGAATGAGAATGGCAAAATCGGGGATGGCAGCGCTTATTCTCCTCTCTCATATGATGAAACACTCCCGGGATATAAGGCGCTTGGCGTTTCCGAAGCCCTCCAAGAAGTGGCACCCTTCCATACCATTTCAAAGGATTACAGGAAGGCCAATATCGTTGTAAAAGGAAACAAAACCGGGGCGGCCCATTTTTACATCGCTTCGTTCACAATCCCAGAAGACCCAACGGGCGACATTTGGATCAATAACGGAAATATACTCAATAAGTCATTTACTGAAGGAGCCATCCTGCAGATTTATGTGAACAACGAGTTGAAATTCGAATCGCTTTTCAAAAAGAATAGTTTAGCTGATGTGTTTCAACAAAATCTGGGTCACCTTAAGAAAGGCGATACCGTGAGTGTTGCCATCGGAGCGCCTGAAAAGTCAAAAACCTCGGGCGGCGTCCTTTTTTATGAAATTCAGGAATTCCCATCAGGCACGAACCCGGCACCTCCCCGCAACATCCTGTCTCCAGCGATTGATGTTTTAACCCCACAAGTTGCTGCGAACGGGAAAATAGAACCTTCTTTTGCGGAAAAGCACAAATTGCAGTGCGAGCAGCTGAGCACTCTCAAACCGGAACTAGTCCTCCTCGGCGACTCGATCACCGCGCGCTGGCCGATGCCATTGCTCGAAGAAAAATTTGGCAAGTATCATCCTGTCAATCTGGGCATAGGCGGCGACTGGATCCAAAATGTGCTGTGGCGGATTCAGAATGGCCCCTTGGATCAGATCCATCCCAAAGTTATCGTCCTTCTCATTGGCACGAATAATATTACAGCGGGGTTCAGCGACGAGGAAGTCGTGGGCGGCGTCAGCGCCATTCTCACGGCCATTCATAAAAAAACGCCCGTAAGCAAGATTCTCCTAGAAGCCATCCTGCCTCGTGGCCC
>JAPLTI010000083.1 GCA_026398285.1 Verrucomicrobiota bacterium | reverse complement strand
ACCACGAGGCCTTGCTCTCGCGCATTGCGGGATTCCACCGGATAGGCAGGAGAGGGCTTTACGATGTAGGTGGGTTTGCCGATGAGTTGGCGACCGGTTCCCTCTGGAGCTCCTTTGGTCAAAGCCCCCGACACCGGGGAATTTGCGACTCCTTTTTTTGTCGGGGTGGATGCTTGTGCCGGTTTGCGAGGGGCAGGTTTTGCGGAGGGCTGCGGCGTCGCAATTGGCTCGGGGGTTGGCTCCGGCGCAGGCAGGATCGGCATCTCAGAAGGAGCTTCTTGCTGAGGGGGCTCCGCCACGGGCTGGGGAATCTCCGCTATCGGCTCGGCTTGCTCATCTGACGGAGCCGACTCGACGGCAGAGGGGCCTTCAAAAAGCTCCACCTCCACAGCGCCCTCGGCCACATCCAGGATTTCCACGGCGCGAGGATCTGAATCCCAGCAAAAAAGAACCAACGCGTGCAGGGCGATTGCAATAATGGCACATGCCAAAAAGATCCTTCGATGCCCGCTGAAGCCGGATTTGGCGTATTGCATCAATCAATGAGCAGGCTTGGGAGTCGTTTCAAATGCGACTTTTGTGATGCCGATTTTGCGGATTTCATCGAGCACCTGAATAGCCAAGCCGAGGCGGGCATTCTCATCGCCGTTGATGAGAACCCGGAGCCCGGAGTCCTTCTCCTGGAGCGAGCGCATTGTTTTATACAACTCCTCAGACTGGAGCTCATTCTTATCGAGATAAAGCTGCCCCGCCTCGGAAATACTGATCACCACATGATCTTTCTGCTCTTGCTGAACGCCCGTGGCGGCGCTTGGAAGAACGACGGGGATGCCCTTGTGCTTGACCATGGAAAGGGAGACCAAGACGAAAGTCGCCCCCGGCGTTTCTGGCGAAATCTTGGGATATCCATCGAGGCGCTTATCTTTTGAGATGCAGCTCCACATGGCTGGCGGCGTCTTGGATTTCAAGCCGAGCCTCTTCTTCGCGGGCGTTGAGATAGTTGAATGGCAGCAGGGCGGTTATCGCTATGCCCAAGCCAAATGCCGTCGCAATGAGCGCCTCGGCAATGCCGCCGGTGATCGCAGCGGGGGCGCCCAATTCAGACCCTCCGAGCATATTGAAACTCCCGATCTTACCTACCACGGTTCCAAGCAGTCCCAGCAACGGGGCAAGCGTGATGGCTGTATCGAGGAGGGTAAGTCCCCGGTTGAATCGCTTGAGCTCCCAATTTGCCGAGCGAAGCATGGCCTCGCTAAAGGATTTCTCACGGTGGGTGAGCGCGTATGTGAGGGCGCGGACGACAAAGTCCTTCGACCCCTCCCCCAACCGAGCGGCCTCATCCACATGCCCGTTTTCCACCTTGGTTAAAATATCCCCGACCAATGCGGGATTGCGGTTCTTTTTTTCCAAGGCGATGAAGACCAGACGCTCGATGACAACTGTCAAAGCAACCACTGAAACCAGCAACAGCGGCCACATGATCGGCCCTCCTTTGTGAAAAATTTCGATCATTGGGCTTATTTCCGGCGGGTGTAGAAAAAGAGGAAAACACCAGCCAACGCGGCTAAAGCCGTTCCGCCGGTGAGCGTGACGAGCACGATATCGCGGATCTTGCGGTCTGGAATGAAGGCCAACTTGTGAAAGTTGGTGAAAACATTTGCCTCGAACTGCATCTGATCATTCGTGTATCGGGTCACGCTTCCCGTGGTTGTGCTCACATAGACGCGGGTCCCTCGGCCATCCTCGCTATCAAAGCGATAAACCGGGAGAACCCGAAAAATGTTGATGTATTCCTTGTTGAAGGAGGTCAGGTAATCGGTCTTTGCCACCTTCGCACCACCGAGAAACCTCTCTGCAATTTCGGCCCCGTATTTTTCATCCTGCGAGGGATCGAGTCGGCCGTCCAACGCACTGACATAGGATGGAACGGGGGAGGCTCCGTAGATTTGATACCACGGCTCGCCACCAATCATCCTGAGATTGATGGCGGCCACATTTCCAAAATCCGGCGCAAGGTTTTTCATAGCCTCGGCGGGTCCGAATCGGATGGCTGAAGGATCGAGAAAAGACCCACTCGGCTTGACCGCAGGTGGCGGCGGTTGCTTGTGGGCCATGATGGTGTGGAGCACGCCGCTGAGCGCAGAGGCCAGGATACTCAGGCTGAAAATCAGCCCGAGCCAGCGGTGGAGACGACGGAGAGTGGAAGCTTTCATTACCAGCGGTATTCTACGCCAAAGTAAAATCCACGGCCATCCCCCGGCAGGAACTGGGCCACATCAAGTCCGTTGGCATTTGCAACAACGCCGGAGGTCGCAGTGTAGGTGGTATCAACAATGTTTCGAACCTCGAAGTAGGCTGACAAACCCGTGGGCGAACGCCAGCCGATCTTTGCTCCAAGGAGGGCATAGCTGTCGGTGAAGACTGTGCCTGCGGAGTCGATGCTGTAGCCCACCGGCACATACTCGAAATTCGGACCGATGTAGAAACCGCACGGGTGCTCGTAGAGCAATTCAGCGCGGATATAGTGCTCGGGGATGCCTGGAAGCAAATTGTTGCCGTAAACCGAGTCGTTGACATAGGCGAAGTTGTTCCAAAGATAATTTACCCTCAGAAGAACCCGGTCGAAATCGGGTTTCTCACTCGAGTAGTCGCCTTCAAAGCCCTTCGAGTCGGCTTTTTCGTGGGTGAAGAGATTGTAGAAGATATCCCAGTTCGCCGCGAACTCGACGCCTTGATGGCGCGTATCGTCGGCGTTCACCGTTTGCGTGAGGCCCGGCGCGATCTCATACGCCATGAGCTCATTTTGCATCCAGGAATAGTAGTAACAGAGATCCCAGGTCAGATGCTTGAAGCGCCCGCGCGTGCCGATTTCGATCGTCGATCCGGTTTGGGCGTCGAGTTGAACAAGTCCGACCTGGCCATTCGAAGCCTCGACCAATTCGCCAAATGTGGGCGGCTCGAAGCTGCGGCTGAAGTCTGTGTAGAATTGAACCTCCTTGACCGGTTGGTAAAGGAAACCTGCCTTGGGACTGACTCCCCACCAGCTCTGGGAATCGCTGTTGTCCGGACCCGTGGGCCAGTTGTCGGTGCTGTTGCGCTGCACATAGTTCAATTGCGAACCGACGCAGACCGCCCACTGCGAATTGATCCAAAATTGCTCCTGCAGGTAGAAATCAAGATTCAGTGCGGACTGCTCGGTGCTCGCAAACTGGCTTCCGCGCTCGCCGAAATTGTTCGCGAAGCGCGAGTCGTTGACATACCCCCATGTTGGCGAGAATCCGAAAATGAGGCTGTTTTTATGGCCAAGAAAATCGCCAGTGTAATCATTGCGCAAGGATACGCCGAAATCGTTCGTCAACTGGTCGATGACGAAAAGGATCGGATGGTCCAAATCCTTGCGCGACCAGAAGCCGCCTACGCTGAGACGGTTGTCGTCGATCTGCCAAGTTGTCTTGTTGGCGATACGAATGAGGTCGTAGTCACGCTTCCAGTTGCTGGTGACATAGTCGAAACGCGCCACGGGTTGAAGCGAACGCAGGAACGGCGGAACGCGTTGCGCCTGGGTGGGATCCTCCTCCAGTTGCGCAGCCGTGAGGCTTCCGGGGAGGTCGGAGTCCGTCTGCGCGACGGCAACATAGAAGCGGGTCTCAAGCTCGTTGTTAAATTTCCAGCCAAGATTGGCAAAGATGCGTTGGTTGTTTTGGTTACTGTGATCACGGTATCCATCCGTGGAAAAATGCGTGAGGCTCACATAGTAGTCGAACGGGCCGACCACATCGCCGCTCGCGAGCTGCGCCCGGTAGGTATTGAAACTTCCAAATTCAAAGCGGGCATCGAGCAACGGCGCGTCGTATCCCGTGTAGGAAATAAAGTTCAGCGCGCCTCCGAGAGTTGTGGCTCCGTATTCCAAGCCATTCGAGCCGCGAAAGACCTCCACAGCCTTCGAAGCCAGAGGCTCGATCACTTGAAAGTCGAAACTTCCATCGGCGAGGTTGATCGGGATGCCATCCTGCAAGAGCTTGAGTCCACGGCCGTGGAAAGTGCGCTGAATGCCCGAACCACGGATCGAAATCCGCGCCTACTCCTCGCCAAAACGAGGTTGAACGAATACACCGGGCGCGAAATCCACGGCGTCTTTCTATGTCGTGGAGCGTCCGCGCGTGTAGGTCTCGGCATCGATGATCTCTCCAGCTCCGACTGTTTCCGCAACTTGCTCCCTG
>JAPLTI010000098.1 GCA_026398285.1 Verrucomicrobiota bacterium | reverse complement strand
CAAAGCTGCCGGAAACCGCTGAACTTTGCAGCCGATGGACGGGGGTGTTTTGGTTTTTTCATAGCCTGCCAAGTGGCAGGTTTCAAACACCCCGTCCATCTCTCCTTCAGGGTCAATTTTTTCCTCTATGGGATGGCTGTGCATTTTTGCCTTTCCAAACGGGGAGGCCGGCGGCGCGGGCCAGGTTGGCGTCGATAAAAAGATGCAAACGGCGGAACATTTTGTGATTACGATGCCGTGGGCGGGCAAAGTGAGACCTGCCGCAGTAATTTGCGTGGAATGGATTCAAAGTGCGGGTCACGGTGAACAAGAACCATATTGTGAAATGACGCAGTTGCAGCAATGAGCGAATCCACTGTGGGCAGCCGGTCACTGCATGCACGACGAATTTCCACAGCCCGGCCAACGATCTGAACATCCAGCGGACAGATTGTTAGAAGATTGGAGAGTTCTGGCCAATCAATCTGGAACTGGGCTTCCGCACCGAGAGATTTCAATCTGGCCCAAAACTCCAACTCGGTAATACAGCAAATGCAGGGAGGATTTTTTGTGTCTGCCAGAAGGACCTGGACTTGGTCGGCACCATCCTCCTCGAAGTAGTAGGCCAACACGGCAGATGTATCCAAAAGGTGCGTCATAAGGAAGGCGTGGTCAAACTTCCTTGGAGCGCTCCTCGATCAAATCGGCAACGGCACTGCGCCCTTTTGGCAAAAACTTTTTTCCGCGTCCGCGAAGGGATTTGACGACCTGCGCCAAGGGCGGGAGCGGCTTGGCTCTCAGCTCACCATTTTTCGCAAGCGACCAGTCAAGCCGAAAGCCTGCGGCAATGCCGGCTTGAGCGACAAGGGCCGCTGGCAAGGTGACTTGGTTTTTCATTGTGATGGTCGTAGTCATTGCAAAAAACTATTGCAAGGACATGGGGGCTTCAAGTGCAAAAATCCTGACGATTTCGTGCGGAATGTCTCGGGGAAAGCTCGAGGTGCAGGTGCTCGATTGTGGAGGCAATGCAGCACTCTTCCAAACAATGATTTTGCTGTCCATGATTTTGCTGATCTTCTGCGCTTTCAGAGAAATCGCCCTACCGTTGTCGGCAGCCATAGACAGCCGCTACAATGCTGGGAATGCTGAGGTCCTCCTCGGCAGGGAGCCAACGGGGACGTTGGCGCTCCTGAGCGCTTTACGGCCGGGCGGGCTTGGTTTCAGGAAGACTGGGCATTTTTGCCTTTCCAAACGGGGAGACCGGCGGCGCGCACGGTGTCGGTCCAACTGAACTCGACATGGGGCCAATAGCCCAGGCGGATTTCCTTTTCGAGGGCGCGGATAACGGAACTTGATTCGGCCAAAAAGCCCAATCTCTCGGCTTGGCGGATGGCGTTGAACACTTCCACGCGATGCCATGGGGTCCATAGCACGGCCGCATTCTCGTTGATATCCCAGAGCGAGATGGCCTTGGGGTTTAAAGATCGCAGGAAGGCCACCGAGTCGAAATCAGGCGGCGTGCCCCAATCGGAGCTGCATAGTCCGGGTTCGCTTCTTTCAGCATGGCCGGAGTGTATTCGGGTTCGTCATCCGAATAGGCCAATCCCAAGCCCGCAGCTGCAATTCCAGTCCAATCCTGCGCGAATGAACGCCCCCCATCGGGAGTTTTTTCCGATGGGAGGATGGTGACAAATAAAACCCTGTCTTCCGGAATTGAAAATGGTTCGGAAAGAACAATTTGGTTGTTGACGCACTTTGCAGGAAGAGTGATCGCGTGCATGATAAAATCAAATTATGGAACCGCTCGCATCTGTCAAACACGATTAAGTCCACTTATCCACTTAAGCAGGATTTGGAACGAACGATGCCGGTGTCCGCGTAATTCGCCGTCATGTTTCACCCCGGTCGTAGTCGAGAATGCCAGAATCCATTGTGGCCGCTTTCGGAAAAATCCGCGCCCGCCAGGCCGAGCGGTCGGGCCATTCCAGTTTTGCTTTCACAGGCTTTCCCAAGGGCGCCAAGGTGGCGAAAGGAACGCCTCGCATCGTGATGAGCAACTTTTCCCCATGGCGGATCGCGGTGGAGACATCTGCAAAGCGATTCCGAAGGTCGGCAACAGTGATCGAATTCATGAGAGATAAAGTATCATGAAAAAATAAAAAGGTAACGATTCATCACCAAACGCGCTGAGCCCCGAGTGCCGAAAATGGCTCGTCGGGAGTAACAACCGGCGCTCGATGGTAGATGGATTCGGCGGCAATCAATCGGTCAAACGGATCTGAATGCACGCGCGGCAGCTCGCCGCTCAGAAAAATAACTGCAGAATCCAGCGGCAAAAGATCGACCTGAAAAAAAGCGAGACGAGAAGCGGCCCATGCGCGGGGATTCTCTGGAAGCGGGAGCTTGCCAGCCGAGTGCTTGATTGCGATTTCCATGAGCCCGGCCGAGCTGAAAAAGCGCTTGGGAGCAGTGTTGATTGCTTCGACAGCACGCTTGGAGAGTCTGGCGGGCTCGAAGGCAAGCCAAAGAAAAACGCATGTATCGAGCAGGCAATTCATAGCCCCCATTCAGCAAGCTCTTTATCACTCAACGAAGCGAATGCAGTGTCTGGGATGTGGAATGGCTTGTCTATCATTTCACCAACATTGGGCCGCTGGGCGACTGGTTTTTCCTTCAATGGCACGAGTCGTGCCACGGGCTTCTTGCCGCGCGCGATGAGGATTTCCAACCCGTTTTCCACTTCCGCAAGATAGCGGGAGAGATGGGTTTTTGCCTCGTGGACAGTGATGGTCATGTTCGAACTTTAAAGACAAGTAGAAGTTAGTCAAGTTAGTCTATTCGGAATTAATTTTACACATTCGCGTAGGTGCTGTTTTTTAGGATGGTGTAGCCCTTAATGAGTTCGCAGATGCAGCGATCGTGCGTCCACTCCGGAGCCCAGCCTGTGGAGAGAATGCGCATCACGGCGGGAGAAAGGAAGTTCGCAATCAAAGTAGGCAACATCTGGAATCGAGCGCGCGAGGGTGATCTTTCCAACGCGCCGAGGTGCTGTCAGCCAAATCACCGGGCGCTCCCGCCAAGATTTT
>JAPLTI010000198.1 GCA_026398285.1 Verrucomicrobiota bacterium | reverse complement strand
TGAAATAGGTGTAGCTCTGCGTGAAGCCGACCTTCGCCAGTTCCTGCATCATTTTTGGGCGGGTAAACGCCTCGCTCAGGAAGACGGTGCCGGGGAATTTGGCCTTCACCTCGGCGATGACCCATTCCCAGAACGCGACGGGTTTTGTATGGGGATTATCCACGCGGAAGATGCCCACGCCGTGCTCGCACCAGAAAAGGATGACATCGCGGAGTTCGTCCCAGAGTTCGCGCCAGTTCGCATTGTGGAAATTCAACGGATACACATCCTCGTATTTTTTGGGCGGGTTCTCGGCATACTTGATCGATCCGTCGGGGCGCTTGAAAAACCACTCTGGATGCGCGTGCACATAGGGATGGTCGGGCGAGCAGTTGATCGCAAAATCAAGGGCGATTTCCATGCCGCGCTTGCGGATTTCGGCCACGAGCCAGTCAAAGTCCTCCAGAGTGCCGAGCTCGGGCGCGACATCCTTGTGTCCACCGCCATTCACACCCTGCTTGTTGTTTCCTATCGCGTAAGGCACGCCAGGCTCGCCGGGTTCGCACTTGAGCGAGTTGTTCCGCCCTTTGCGGTTGCTGGTTCCAATGGGATGGATGGGTGGAAAATAAATGACATCGAATCCCATCGCCTTCGCATCATCGACACGCGGCAGGCACTGGCGGAAGGTCGAGCCCGAGTCCGCCTTGCCCTCGGCCGAACGAGGAAAAAATTCATACCAAGCGGCGAAGCCAGCGCGCTCGCGATCCACCCACACCGGATGAAACGGCTCCGCCACCGTGGCCAGCGAGCGGTCGGCATACACGCGCATGAGGGCGCACAGCGAGGGATCATGCGCGAGGTCATGGGCCTGCTGCGCATCGGCCACCCGCATGGCGGCTCCAGATTTTTTCAAAGCCTCGCCGTCGGAAGTCTTGCCCGCACGAGCTGCCGCCGACTCGATGAAGGCAGCCCCTTCCAAAATCTCGCTCTGGAGTTCGCGAAGTCCGGCTGCGAATTTTTTCTCCAATTCGTGCTGCCAGGAAAAAAACACATCCCCCCACGCCTCGACCGTGTATTCCCAAGCCCCCTCGGCCGTGACGCAGAGGGTCGCAGTCCATCGGTCGTTTTGCATCGGGCGCATCGGCGTTTCGTTCCAAGCCTTCTCGCCTACGCGGTGCCACTTGAGGATCGCAGCCACCTCGTCGTGGCCCTCCTTGAAAATATCCGCTTCCACCGTGATCTCACCACCCACCGGGCGCTTGATGGCAAAACGGGTGTTGTCCAATGAGGGAGTGATGCGTCGAATGACGACTGTTTCAGGGCTTTTTGTCATGACAGGGAGTTGAGTTTTTGAACTAACGAATTTGGATCGGCAAGACCGGCTTCTTTGAGTTGTTCTGCCGTGAAAACCGCCATCTGAAGATCAATGGGCACCACGCCAGCCGATGTTTTCACAAAATTATCAGGCTTGGCATCCACAATAACGACTCCATCAAGCGGGCGATACCAACCGAAATAAGAATGCGGAGCAGAAAAGAAACCGTCCGCCCCGAGGCGCTCGGCAATCTCACCCATTGTGGGAGCCTTTCCGCCTTCGAACCATTCTTGAGAAATCACGAAGGACGGCTGCCCTGGAGGCTCAAAGAGAACCATGCTCGGCTTGTCCGAGATGGAAACTCCCTCCAAGCGGATATCGCTTCCGAAGACAGCAACCTGCAATGCCTGCCTGATGAGGTATTCTGAAGGGATCGCGTTTGCCCGATCCAGTCGACCATTGTTCGGCATGGGTATCTGACCATATACACCAGGCCATGTTCTTTTAACGGCTCGACTGTCGGACTGTCTGTAGTGAACCTCATGTTCACTCGTGGAATTCGAGACTAGGGGCAGGCCATCGATTTCCTTGGGATCAATCAGGCAGGAGTTGGCTCGAGCCCAGCTGCCAAGAGATTCCGTCTCGCGGATTCGCGATGCATCTCGGTCTCCTTCTTGGCTTCCTCCGGGGTTGATCTGTGAGGCTGCATCGAAGAAAGGACGCGTTTGATCCGTTTGGTTTCCGGTCCAACTATCACTTTGAATCCATCTTGTGCCTTCATTTGTGGAAGAAACCTCCCCCGTCACAGCTGCCGTGTCAATAGAGGACTCGGGCACGACTGTTTCAGGGCTTTTTGTCATGACAGGGAGTTGAGTTTTCTGACCAGCGGGGCGAGTCCATCGAGTGCCGAAGCGACTTCGAGGAGTGAGCGAAATGCAACCGGCGTGTGGGCGAGAAAATCGGGGCGGTTTTTTTGAGTCCAAGGAATCCGTAGGCGCCGAGGGCCTGC
>JAPLTI010000017.1 GCA_026398285.1 Verrucomicrobiota bacterium | reverse complement strand
AATTCGTCAGCTTCATCTGCTGACGCCCGCCGCGCGCCGAGACGCCCCTCGCCGGAAAAATCCTGCCAACCCAGGCCGTCTCCCCAATAAAACCCTCTCAACACCAAGAAATCTCCACATGCTGACATATGGAAAAATGGCAATAAGTCCATATGTCGCCAAAACGCAACCATGAGCACCAACGCCAAGTCTCACAGCCAACCCGCAGCGTCTTCAGATGTATGGATGAATGGCAATAAGTCCATTGTTCAAACACACGGGGTTACTTCGCGATTTTCCAGAGCGCATCGATGGTCTCGACAAAAGCTTTGGCCCTGCTGGTTGGGGTGAGAAGGACCCGGCGGCCGGTCGACTTTTTCATCAGAAGACCAGCCTCGTGCAGTCGTTTCACATGCTCCACGGCTGTGGACTGGTCGATCCGGCACGCTGTCGCTACCTCGTTCACGCAAACAGACGGGGTGCGGATGAGCAACCTGATGATTTCAATACGGCGGTGGTTTGCCAACCCCGCCACCATTTTTGCTCGACCGCGATCGATTGACGACATGCGGTGAGAATATATGGACAAATGGCAATAAGTCCATTGATTGATTAGTTCTCGGATCGGATATGCAAACGCAACGCAAGGTTCGCCCGGCCATCGAAGAACAATTCGTGGGCTTCATCTGCTAACCCGCCCCCGCAGCTCCGAGACCGGAGAACTGGAGGGAAGAAAAAAATCGATTTTAACGATGGAATCAGTAGAATTAAAATTATGAGTCTTGCACAGGTGATTGAGGAGTTGCCGCGCTTCTCTGTAGTGGAACGGCAGGAGTTGTTGAGGAATGTTTTGGAACTCGACGACGAGGGGCTCTCGGATTCGGAACTGGTGCTCGTGGACCAGCGCTTGGCGGCTTATCAAGCGGACCCTGCAAGGGCTGTTGCGGCTGAGACCATGGCGGAGAGGGTTCGCACGAGATTTTCCCTGTGAATTGGAAAGTTGTCGTTCTCTCCGAGTTTTATTCCGATTTGGAGGAGGCAGGGGATTGGTATGAGCAAAAGCTCCAAGGGCTCGGGGCAAGGTTTGCCGATGAGGTTTTGGATGTGTGGGCCGGCTTGGCGGTCAATCCCTTGCTCGGTTGTAAAAAACATCCCCGCCGAAATATCCGCTGGCGATATCCGGAAAAATTCCCCTACAAGGTCGTCTACTCTGTCGAAGAAGAGAAAAAAACCGTCGTGGTCATTTTGCCTGATTTTAAAAATCGAATTTGAAATAAGGCTGAACGAAGGCTTCTCTCTCTTTCATGCACGACCAACGCGCCATCCTGTCTGCAATCCTGAACCAATACTCACTTCCCAAGACCGGTGCACATGGCGTGCTCCACTGGGCAAGGGTGATGGAGAATGGACGCCGGATTGCCGAATCCAATGGAGCGGATCTCGAGGTGGTGGAACTTTTCGCCCTCTTCCACGATTCGCGCCGGGTCAATGAATGTATCGACCGCGGTCATGGTCTGCGCGGGGGCGATTTTGCCCATTCCTTGAGAGGATCGCTTGTGCATCTCGATGATGCGCGTTTTGAACTCCTCCACGAGGCCTGCCGCCTGCATACCGACGGACTCACCGAATCGGATCCGACTATCCAAGCTTGCTGGGACTCCGACCGTCTCGACCTGGGTCGAGTAGGCATCTTGCCGAAAGAAAGGCGCCTGTGCACCGATGCCGCACGAGGCCTCCTCCAATGGGCTCACCGGCGCGCGACCCGACACCATGCGCCGAGCAAGGTTCTTCAGCACTGGGGTGTCTCGATTTGAAATCATGGCAATCCGCCCCCGCGCTCTCACGGGGTGGACTTCCACTTTTCGATAAGAAATCCATTCAAGGAACGGGAGTCGGGTATCCAGTTTTCCTTCCCGTTCCATTTTTCGAATCGGAGATTGTTTAAATACCGACCTTGATATCCTTCATCCCAGATTGGAGAGAGTGAGGGGTCGTCCAATCGACGGAGCCAATACTGACACAGGTATTCCCCTACATCGGAAGGGACTTTTTTAAACGAAACCGCCTTCTTGGTGTTCCATTCGATCTCTTGGTTCAGAGGGTCGAAAATCCAAACATACTCCCTTATCCAGGTGGATTCCCTTTTTCCCCTTCCCAGTGGAACTTTGGGTTTCTGTTGACAACCTCTCAATCGGGACAACCAGAGATGACACCTCCAGAGGAAAAGGACGGGAATTTCCCTCCATTTTGCCGAGGGGTTCGTGGTGTCACACCATGTCCGGAGATTTACAGGGATATAGTCCCAACAGTCGGGAGCGTCTTTTCTCCCCCATTTCAGGAATTCCCGCCGCATCCTCATCCTCCACCCCTCAATCGCCCTAAGGATTTTGACATCATCCTCCAAACCATCGGTCTGTTCCTGCATCCAACGGATGGATTTGAGCTCCACCCCCTCTTCAAAACCACTCAATTCAAAAACGGCAAAGTCCTCGACCAGTGAACCCACCTCATAAATCTCAAGGCCGGGTTCGATTTTTCGGGAGAAGGGTGGTTTTTCGTCGGGGTTCGTTTTCATGACAAGGGTGGTGGTTTTCATAGGCAGTTATCTTGCCTGGGTCGGGGTCGCAGGATTCGCCTCACCCCGCAAAATGCGAAAATCCAAAGGCCATGTGGCAGCCTTTGCATCAGGGGATGCGGTGAAATGCTCGCATGACCACCAACACCTCATCCGAAGTTCGAATCTATGGAAAAAACCTCCGTCATCCTCGAAAGGGAAAATCTTACTGGACTGATATTTCCAGTTGGAAATCCGAACGGTTCCAGAAGACGGGACAGTTTCCGAGAACGGTGAATGTGACTACAAAATCAACGGAATCCTGGTCGAGGAATCTCAGTCCGATACGGATCGGGACGGTGGATACCTACGAGGAAAACGGGTCCACACTCGTGGCGACAAGTGTCGAGGTGGCTTGGCAATATAGTAAAATCTACTCCCACCGGAACGAGGGAGGAAGACTCGTTCCCCTGAATTTCACCGATTCACATGGACGACCGAACTCTGACTGGTTCCGTTGGAGGGACGAGGCTTGGAACAAAGCGGAATTCCACTGGAACCACCCCGATTTTGAGAAAAACAAGAAATTCGTGAGGAGGGGATTCCCGAAAGGGAGTCCCGTTTCCTCCTTCTACTGGAACGGGAAACTTCTCAACCCGGTCGAGGCAAGACGGGAGATCTATGCGAACCTCTATTGTCGGGAGGTTGTTCAGACCCATTCCTACCAACAACTCAAAACACTCCACCAATCGGGTGACCTCGCGATCTTCGACTTCGATGGATACGACTATTTGGAACTGGCGATGACTCCGGGTGACACGATCCGTGACTTGGATCACTCCTGGGGTCATGGACTTTTATTGACCTTTCTCCTTCAAGGAATCGACCCGAGAAACCTCGGGGGATGATTTATCAATGAACCTCTCCGCAATTTTACAGGCGTGACAGAGCGGTTTCCCTAACTGCGGGATGTGGATCGCTGGCGAGCTTGCGAAGTTCCTTCATGGGGGTTCGTTTGCAATGGGCCACGAGTTTGCGAAGGAAGGGATTTTGGGAAGTGGCAAGCAACCGAAGCGCGCTGGCCGATGGAGTGGTTTCGCCGTGGAAGAGTGTCGTGCAATCCATGTGGGATTTTTTTGTTTCCACCAGATCGAGCATGACGCCGTAGGGGCAGCGTTCATGGGTCATGGCGGCGTTCCTGATAAAGGCTTCGGCATCCTCGAAGAGAATCTCCATGGCGGCGGGCGGAGCCTCCTTGCAGGATGCGATGGCAAAGCGCACGGCATGGTCGGGATCGCGCGCCAATTTCACAATCAGCGCCGCTTTTTCCCGATAGCAATTTGCATAGCTCTCGAAGCGGCGACCTTCCCTCTCGGCGATTAAAAAATTCAAAACGGCGCACAGGGTTTTCTTTCTCAGAACAGGGTCGGGGTCACCGAAAAGCGCGGCGGTCGAGTCGGCATCCAATCTGCAATCGGTGCAAATCTCATGCCTGATGCGTGAACTCGAGTCCTTGGCAAGGTTGTTGACCAGAGCGATGTTTCGCTTGGTGGGCCTCCAGTGTTGCTGGGTCGCCATGCGCTGCGCCACGCCGAGACGAATCTCGGGCCGCCCATCGCGAGCGAGGTCGTCTATGATATCGGGATGGATTCCCTTGACCCGGCCCAGTCGGGCGAGGATATCCGGCAAGATGGCGGCCTTGTTGGCACGGTAAAAGCCGGGCTTGAGTCTTTTCTCCAGCTCTAACACGGCATGCTGAACCTCGGGCGGCGCCTCTCGCAGAATCCGCGCGCGGAATTTGTCATCCGCCCGCAAGAAAAGGGTTTTGACTACCGCAGGATCGTCGCGCAGATCGAACTCTTCAATCAGGCTTGCACAGAGGTGGGAGCTTTCCGCCAGACGCTTGCGGACCGTTGCGGAGGAATCCCGAATCAGGAGGCGTTGGGTAGACTTCTCCTCGCAATGGCGGGCCAGGGAAATACGCACCACCTCCTCGGTATCGCCCGCCAAGCGCTCCAGTGCGGATTTCGGCGCGAAGAAGCATCTGGCCAATGCCACACGGGTTTCCACATCCTCCGAGAAGGTCAGCTTCTCGACCAATTCGCCGGGGAGAAAACGGCAGTTGGCAAGGTGCTGGAGGACTTCGAGCCTGCCATCCTGCATGAGGAGGCGCGTTGCTTCCGCGACAATCGAACGCTGGGGCCGGGCATCGAATGGCGCGGAGCGAATAAGATTCGCAAATCCGAGGCGAATTTCTGGATCGGGATCTGTTGCGAAGCGCAGCCAGACCTCATCCGGGGCCTTGTTTTCAAAAAAACGGAAGAGCCTGCGCTGTGCTGGGTTTTCGATGAGCAAGCGGCGCAGCGAGGTGGACTCCTCCAGGGGCAGGAATTCAAAGACATCGGGGTTGTGGCCCGCAACCGCTTCACGAACCATATCCTCAATGGTGGCGGGCCTGAAGATGTCGGATGGCAGGGGCTCGCCCTTCCGGCGAAGATGGTTGTAGAGCAAGAGGAGCACCTTCCCGCCGATAAATTCCACAGCGGATCCCGGCTTCGTGAACTCCCAGAGCGTGAGAACGGGATTTTCCAAAAGGCAGTCGGGGTGGGTCTCCCAGAAATGCTGCAGCAAATCGACAGGGGTGTTGGGATTCCGTGCCAAAGCGCGGTGGATCTCCTCCTGCGGGGCATCCGCGAGGGAGACAAGTTGCTCAACAGATGTGCAGGGATCGGCGGCAACAGCTATGAAATCGGCAAGACTTTTCATGGTCATTCTCACGATATGATAACCCGCGCCAGTCGCGGGAACTGCCACATGCGACATTTTTTTTAATGGCCAGGGAATCAGCAGGTCAAATGGCGAAGACGCGCGCCAGCTTCGGGACATATGGACTTATGGCAATAAGTCCATATGTCGTTTCTCGAAATCCAGAGTGCGTGTATGGGAAAACAGCAAACGGATCAGATGCGTTCCCAAGGGAGTTTGGGGTCGACGAATGTTCCTGCGACGGGGATTTTTTTCCATGAGATGGAGGTGAGTTCCAAGTCGTGGACGATGGATTGGATGGAGAACCAATCGGGGCGTGGGAGTCTTGAGGCGGGGACTTCAAGCCAGTGGGAACCGGAGTCGTTGCGCACGAAGGCATCGCGGAGGGAGGGAATGTCCTCGCCGGGGGCCCAGCCGAGGTGGACTTTCGCCTCGTGGTGGCCTGTGGCAACTAGACGCTTGGCGAGTTGGCGGGCGCGGAGGGGGCCGCACCTGTCGACTTTCCAGACATCCTTTCCCGAAAGCGCGCCGCCTCCGATGGGGATGGATGGGCCGTAGTGGTCGACGACGAGTTTTTTTCCCGAGAGGCCGTTGTCGCCGCGCTGGCCGCCCACCACGAAGTCGCCGCCGCCGTTGAGATGAAGATGGCTTGGTGAAAAGGACGACCCCGCCCCAGCCAGTCCGCTCTTTTCGACATCCGAGAGCGCTTCCGCAAGGAATGGTAAAAATGTGCGGTGCTGATCCTCCATGTCGATTCCTTGAGCGTGCTGGATGCTGAGCACGAGCTTGCGCCAGGCAATCACGCCGCCGTCGTCGGTGATGTCGACGAGCACCTTGAAGTCGGGGCCGAAGCGCTGGGGGGAGGCTTTGCGGAATTCCAACACGCGGTTGCCGATGTGGTGGGCGAGCCAGTGTGCGGGCGGGAGGTAGTTGGTTTCAGAGCGCGCGGTGGCGTATCCGATGACGATATTCTGGTCATCCGAGTAGGGGCGGATTGAGGCTTCCTCTCCCGAGAGGAATTCGAGGCAGACGCGTTGGATGATCTCGAGTTTGTTGGGATCCGGTCCCCACTCTTCGTTATAGCCCGCCTCCTTGTAGGCATCGCGAACGATGCTTGGGAAGTGGGGGAACTCCTCGTATTCGGCATTTTCCCAGCGTTCCTGGGCGATGCGGCCGTCGATGAAAACCGTGTTTTCATGGACGGCGACTTCAATGCCAACGAGGGAGCGTGCGGGTTGCTTCGGCGTTGGCAAAGGCCACTGGGCCTGGTCGACGATGCCATTGGCGATGGCGTCGGCGAGTCTGTCTGGGTGTCCGGGGGAGACATATTCGGCGTGGTCGTGTGATTTCATATTGGGAGTTTGGTTATTCTAATGTTTAGGGTTTTCAGGTCATCGCAGCGGTCGTCGCCTGCGATGGCGGCAAAGAACCGGACGGCGGCGAGGCGCTCGACATAAGCCGGGGCGGGTGTGCCGACCCATCCGTCGGTGACCACCACAGCGCGTCGCGGGCGTTTCGAGGCGGTGATGCCGTCGAGATGCTCCAGAACGCAGTTGATGTCGGTGCCGAAGGTGTTCGGCAATTTGCAGGTGAGATTGCGTGGATCGACCTCGCCGACGACAGTCGAGAACACGAAGAGGCGGAGGAGGCCGAGTTTATGAGGCCGACGCAGGGCGGCAGTGAGTTTCGGAAGGTGGCTGGTCATCGAGCCGCTGATATCGAGGTAGACATGGGCGACGGGAAGAGGAGCCCTCTGAATCCGCTTTTCCTCCAAGACGCCCCTGTAAATGACCGGCCATTCCCCGTGGAGGGCTTTCCAAGAGGGAATCCTCCGGTCTCGGGCTTGGGGAACGACCGTTTCGATGGCCCGTATGGTTTGCACCAATGCAGGACGGAGTGTAGAGCTCCCGCCCAAGGTATGAATGCCTGCCTGGCGCAGTATTTTTTCAAATGCCCTGCGGAGCGGGTCGGACGGCGTGGATGCGGATTCGAGTTGGTAGCCCTCGGAGGGAGATCCTTGGTCACGCCCCGAGAGAATGCGGTCCGGGCGCGGCCACTTGCTCACAATATCGCGGATTGCCTTTCCGAAGAAGGGATCGCTTTCTGCAAGGTCCGAGTCATCTGCGTGGTTGCCGATGAGGACGCAATTGTTTGCAGCATCGCCTTTGAGCGATTCGACGAGGAGTTCAAAAACCTCGAGGTAGGTGGCGCCTACTGTGGAATTCCCATAGAGAAGCTGGATGATGCGCTTTTCTTTTTCGGAGGCGTCGGCTGGAATGCGCAAACGGTCCGGCCAGCCCACAGGCGGTCGCAGCAGGCGGGCCGGAAAATCCTTGGCGCTGTTGACTCCCGTGAAGAAAGACCAGTAGCGCTCCTCGCGGAATTGCTGGCAGAGAATCGCATTGATGACTGCGTCGAACGCGATGTTGTGGGCGCGGGTCGGGCGCTGGAACAAGCGGGTATGGCCGAGCACGACATGGTGGAGTTCGTGCAACACGAGCATGAGGAGGTGCTCGTCGGTGCGGCAATAGTCGGCGATGAAGCTTGGATTTAAGCGCAGGCGCGGGCGGACGGAACAGTCGACGCAAGCCGAGGGTATCGATTCATCCACCACGATATCGAGTAGCGAGAGGAGTTCCTCCATCTGCCAAGTGGCAGCGGGAACGACATTATAAATGCGGGTTCGGATTTGATTCGGATTCATGATGCTTTCCCCCACGCCTCTACGGCGAATTGGTGGCCTGAAAAAATATGTTTGGCCGAGTAGTCGGGTTGCCTCGAGCGCACATAGATTTCGCCAACGCGTCTCGAGAGAACCGCGATGGCCGCTGCGGTGGTTGCCTGGCGGCACGACGCCTTTCGCGAGTCATCCAGTTTAATGCCGATTAGGAAAGCTGGAATCGCAAGTGCGGCCGCTTCGACCTCTTCGATGGAAGGGAATCCTGAGAATCCCAGTGCAAAGACCGGGCGGGCGAGTTGTGACTTTGTGAGCTTGAAATTTGGTGAATCGATACGGAAGACGACAAATTGGCCCGTGACCGGGCGGACAACGGCTTCAAACCTGGTGCGCGGGGGCACACTCATGTTGTGAAGCGCTCCTGCCGCAGGGTCGAAACCGTGAAAGCCGGTGTTTATTCCAATGCGAATTTTTTCCACAGGGTGTTGAAGTTGTTGCGGACTTCGGAGGGTTCGATGCCGCGCAGGTTGTCGGGAAGCAGGCTCTGGATCAGGTTCCGGCAGTGTTTGTCCCTCGTGCTGTCGCCGAGTTCCGCGCACACGGAGGCCGCCTTTCGGCAGGCGTTGAGGGCTGGTCCATAGGTCTGGAGGTTTCGGGAGCCGGGTTGCAAGGCATCCCGCGCTTCAGTGGCGAGGGTTTCCACCGCGATCGCTGGAAGTGCGTGGTGGTCGCGCAGGGCGAGGTAGGCCACGAGACCGAGCGCGCGCCGGCGGGCTTTGTCTGGCTGTGCCGCAAAGGCGGAGGTGAGGAGACCTGCCAGGTCAACGGCATCAATTGCCGATCCCAGGCGGGCAGCCAGTGCAAGACGATCGATGGGGTCTTGAACAGAAAGAATCTGGCGCCAAGGGTCGGCAGCGTTGAGGCCGCAGAGGTTCCAAGCCTGCCTGTGTGCGGCAAGCAGCGCGGCGTGCTTTGTTTTCACCCCATGCGCGATGCCGGGAAGCCCGTGCCGGAAGGCCAGCCATGCGGAATCCTCACAGCCCGTCCTAGGCTGTGCGGACAACTCCGCAAGCACGGTGCGGGCGGCTTGGATGGACAGGATCGAGCGCAGAAGCGTGGTGATGCGACGGGTTGAGAGTTCGTGTCCCGCCTTGGCGGCGAGTGGAGCCAGAGCGATCAGGTATTCGGCGAGCTTTTCGGGAGGTGACTGGTGAAGGACCTCAAGAATGCGACGGGTTTTTGCAACCAGATCGGAAACCGGGACGGGGAATTCATGGCGTCCACGGAACTGGTCGATCAGAACAGCCTTGCGGGCCTCATCGGTGAGCGTGTCCCACCCGGGCACCTCGATAAGAAATGCGAAGCGGTCGGCGAGAGCGGGATCGAGAGGTTCGGCACCATGGTAGGCTGGAGCGTCGTCGGCTTCCTCATCCGGCGGGGGATTCATCGCCGCCCAGCGGTAGCGGAGTTTCTCAAGTAGAATTCCTTGAACACGCCTCTCGTGTATGATGGGGAAGAGCTTGTTCTGAAGCTCCGGCCTGGC
>JAPLTI010000155.1 GCA_026398285.1 Verrucomicrobiota bacterium | reverse complement strand
TTGCCGCTGAATCTGACGCTCACGAGTTTGCTGACGCCGTGTTCCTCCATGGTGACGCCGTAGAGGAGGTCGGCGCGGGAGATCGTGCGTTTGTTGTGGGTGATGGTGACGAACTGGCTCTGGCCGACGAAGCGGTCGAGGATTTTGATGAAGCGGGTGATGTTGGATTCGTCGAGCGGGGCGTCCATTTCATCGAGCACGCAGAACGGGCTGGGCTTCACCATGTAGATGGCGAAGAGGAGGGAAACGGCGGTCATAGTGCGTTCGCCGCCGGAGAGGAGCGTGACGCTCTGGAGCTGCTTGCCGGGCGGCTTGGCGATGATCTCGATGCCGCTCTCGAGAGGGTCGGAGTCGTCGGTGAGTAGGAGGTTGGCGCGTCCCCCGCCGAACAGCTCGGTGAACATGAATTGGAAATTCTCGCGGATTTTCTCGAAGGTCTCGGCGAAGAGGGTCTTCGTGGTGTTGTTGATCTTGGAGATGACTTCGAGCAACTCGGCCTTGGAGGTCACGAGGTCGGCGTTTTGTTTTTCGAGGAAAATGTAACGCTGCTCGAGTTCGTCGTATTCTTGGATGGCGTCCATGTTCACCGGGCCCATGGAGTCGATGCGCTCGGTGAGTTCGGCGACGAGTTCCTCGATGCGGTCCCACGGGATGCCTTCGCCTTCGGCTGGAACGGTTATGGCAGGGCGCTCGGTTTCCTCGGGGGCCTCGGCTCCTTCGGCAGCGAGCTGTTCGCCCTCTGGGGTCTCGGGTTTGCGCTGGCTGCGTTCGCGGAGGGCAACGATAAGGGCGTAGGTGTCTGGCTCGAAGGCTTCGAGATCGAGCTGATAGCGTTGGGAGACATGGGTGCGGATGTTTTCCTTTCGCATTTCGGTCTGGGCGGCTTTGACCTCAATCCGACTGCGCTGCTCCTGAAGATTGGCGAGTTGTTGGCGTGCGGAGCGGAGGGCGGATTCGATGGCCCCGGCGCTTTCGCTGACTTCGGAGCGCTGGGCCAAAACGGCGCTCAGGCGGGCTTCTTCGGATTCCAGTTCACTGCGCCATTCGCCGATGGAGATTTCGAGGGATGCATTCTCGGCGGCGAGAGAATCGATACGGCCTTCGTAGTTCGAAATATCGAGACGGCGTGCATCGAGGAGTTCGTTCAGTTCGATGATGCGGGCGGCCATCGGGCCGCGCTGGCGGTGGAGCCCTTCCTGCTGCTGGCGCTCGGTGGCCACGCGGACGCGGATTTCGTTGAGGGCATCTGAGGCGGAACTTTCCTTTTCTCGGACGACTTGAATACGGGTTTCGGATTCGCTGCGTGCGGCGCGGAGGGAGTCGATGGCGCAGGTCGCCTCGGCAATGCGGCCTTCGAGTTCGCTGAGCTGCGCGAGGCTGCCGCGCAGTCCCTCCTCAATGCTTGCGGCTTCGCGCTGGAACGAGGCCCGCTTGGCTTCGACATCCGAAAACTGGCGCTCCGCGTGGCGGCGTTCGTTGTCGGTGGAGGCGGTTTCGATCTGCGCGGCCTGCATGGCCTCGCGTGCCTGCTTGAGACGGTCTGTGGCCTGATCCATCGCGGATGCTGCTGCGGCGCGAGCGGTAGCGAGGGATTCGATGCGCGCCGTGGCCTCGGTCAACGAGGTCTCAAGCTCTGCGATACGGATTTTGCGTTGGAGGGTGGATTGACCGCTGTTTTCGCCGGACTGGCCGCCGTGGATGATGCCGCTGTGGCTGATGAAGCCTCCGTCGAGCGAGGCAAACGCGAACGCTGGATTCTCTGAACGTAGGCGGAAGGCGGCTTCGAGGCTCTCCACGATAAGCACCTCGCCGAGGAGGTGGCGGGCAAGGTTCGAGCTGTCGTCATCACCCTTCACGCAATCACTCGCCCGGCCGAACACGCCGAAGGGGAGTGGTGTTTGGGAATCGGGAGCCTGTTCACCCTTCGCGGAGATCCACGAGGCGGGGATCACGGCTGCTCGGCCGAGTTTCTTGCCGCTGAGTGTGGCCAAGGCGGCTTCGGCGACGCCGGGGTCCTTGAAAATGACGGCCTGCAGTGCGGAACCCAGCGCGGCCTCGATGGCGGGAATGAGGCGTTCCTCGACTTGGATGTGCTGGGCGAGCGTTCCCTTGATGGCGCTTTGGAAGAAATCGGGGTTGTCGAGGCCTTTGAGAACCGCCTGGGTGCCTTCGTCCAAGCCCTCGCCTTGTTCCTGAAGCTGGCGCAAGACCTCAAGGCGGGACTCGAGGCCGGCGGCTTCCTTGCCTGCTGTGTTGAGGATGGCCTCGGTGTTCTGGCGTTCGTGCTGGGCGTTTTCGTGGTCTGCCATGGCAGAGGCGGTTTCAGCCTGAGCGTGCTCTAATGCTAAGTGGGCGGCATCCGAGCGGCGTTTCAAATCTTCTAGGTTTGCGGAAATTTCAGCAGCAGAGCGCGAGGCGGTTTCGATTTCATTTTGCAGCAAATGAAGACGCGTCTCGCCCGATTCCCGGCGTCCGGTGGCTGCGGAAATCTCGCCTCGAAGCGAGTTGAGACGTGCCTCGCCGTTTGAGAGTTCTGCGCCTTGGGTGGTGAGTTCACGCTCGGCGGCAATGCGCTCCTCGCGCACGGAACTGAGGCGTGCGGTGTGCTCATCCAGCGTCTCCTGGTGGGTGCGGAGGCTCTCGATCATTTGCTCGAGAAGGCTGTCCGTCTGCTCGATCTGTTCCTGCTGTGTGCGGATTTTTTCATCGGCTTGGCTGATGTCGAGGCGGTGGCGGTCGATCAAAGTGCTGGCCTCCGAGCTGCGCTCGTGGTTTGTGCCGATGCGGTTCTCGGCTGAAAAAATGCGGTTCCGCAGAGTCTGCATGCCGTCGCGGATCGTTCCGGCTTCGGCTTCGAGTTCCTGCAGGCGCTGGCGGAAGTCTGAGAGTTCGGACTCCTGCTGGGCGATTTCCACCTCATGGATTTGGCGGGCCTCCTCGCCTTGGTTGAGCTGGTTTTTCAGAGTCTCCAACTCGTCCGAAAGATGCCGGTAGTTTTTATGCGAGATGTGGGTATCGAAAATCCGGAGGTCGGAGATGATCGACTGGTAGCGGCGGGCCTTGGCGGCCTGGCGTTGCAGGGAGCCGATCTGGCGTTTGACCTCCTTGATGATGTCCTGGACGCGCACGAGGTTCGACTCGGTGTATTCCAGCTTGCGGAGGGCTTCTTTTTTCTGGGCCTTGAACTTCGTGATGCCGGCGGCCTCCTCGAAAATCGCACGCCGGTCTTCCGGGCGGTTGCTCAAGATCTGGTCGATCTTGCCTTGCTCCATGATCGAGTAAGCGCTGCGGCCCACGCCGGTGTCCATGAAGAGTTGGTGGATGTCGCGCAGGCGGCATGCGGTTTTATTGATGAAATACTCGCTCTTGCCGTCCCGATAAACGCGGCGGGTTATGCGGACTTCGTTCCACTCGGTGCCGAGTTCCTTTTCGCACTCCGCGAAGGTCATGGAAACCTCGGCCATGCCGAGTGCCGGGCGGCTGTCCGTGCCGCTGAAAATGACATCCGACATCTCGCCGCCTCGGAGGGCTTTTGCCGACTGCTCACCGAGCACCCAGCGAATGGCGTCGAGGACATTCGACTTGCCGCAACCATTCGGGCCTACGACGGCTGTGACGCCCCGGTGGAAGTTGAGGACGGTTTTTGCGGCGAAGGATTTGAAGCCGATGATTTCCAGAGATTGCAGATACATGGGATACCGGTTAGAAGTGCGATCAGCCTAAAAATGATGCTTGGCGGCGCAAGGAAAAAATACCACATCCTGTGCGGTCGCCTCCGATAAACCACAATATATAGTTTTTTGTATGAATGATCCCCGCGTTGCCGAATTGCTCGAATTTGTGCGAATTCCCAGTGTTTCAGCCCAATCCGTCCATGCCGCCGATATGGTGCGCTGTGCGGACTGGCTCGTAGCGAAGCTTCGACAGATTGGTTTGGAGGCTGGCAAGGAGCCCACGCCGGGAAATCCCATCGTGCTGGGAAAAACACCGCGCGATCCTTCGAAGAAAACCGTCCTCATTTATGGACACTACGATGTCCAGCCGCCCGAGCCACTCGAGCTTTGGACATCGCCGCCTTTTGATCCCGAGATTCGCGACGGAAAAATCTACGGACGCGGTGCCTCAGATAACAAAGGGCAAATCCTCGCGCACATTCTTGGAGTCGGCGAGGCGCTGGCGGAGGGGCCGCTGCCAGTGAATGTGATTTTTTTGATCGAGGGCGAGGAGGAGGTCGGGAG
>JAPLTI010000158.1 GCA_026398285.1 Verrucomicrobiota bacterium | reverse complement strand
GTGACCGCCGGGGTTGGGGCGATTTTCGGCGGTCATAGACGCGCCGCTACAGGGGTGGCTGTTGGTTTGTGGACCAGATGTCTGTGAGGGCGTGAGTTTTTATGGCGTCGTCGAGGAAATCTTGATTTGGAAGAGCAGGTTGAGTGTCCAGAATGCACGGGATGTTGCAAAGGTTTCTTAACCTTTTTGTCCTCCGCGGTTCTATCTCTTCGTATCGCGCTATGGACGTTTGTATTTCAGCAAGTAATACATGAAGAGCGAGTTCCAATAGAAGTAGCGGCCTGCGAGACGGCGGGGTTCGGTGGCAAGACGGTAGGTCCATGTGAGGCCTGCGCGCTGCATCCAGGCGGGGGCGTCGGGTTTGGTGCCGGCGTTGACATCGAAGGCGAAGCCTACTGCGAGAAGGATGCCACTGGGAAGGAGGGGCTTGAGGCGTTGGAGGAGTTCCTGCTGCTTTGGTGTGCCAAGGCCGATCCAGATGAAGTCGGGACGACTGGCAGTGATAGTTTTAAAAATACTAGGCTCCTCCTCGCTTGTGAAATAGCCATGCTGTGAGCCAACGATATTCAGCTGAGAATTTTTTTTGAGCAGGCGTTCGCGGAGTTTTTTTCTGCATTCTGGACTGCCGCCGAGGAAGTAGTGCGAGAATTCAGCTGGGCAGGTTGCGAGGAATTTTCGCAGGAAGGTGGGGCCGTATACGCGGTCTCGGAGCGCGGCGCCTTGGCGATTAAGGCACCAGATGAGGGGCATTCCATCGGGGACGAAGAGGTCGATGCTGGCTGTGGTGGCGGCGAATGCGGGGTCGTGCCGCCGCATGGTGACGATATGGGTATTGGAAAAATCGACAGCATAGGAGCCAGGTTGTCGGCAGCGGGTAAGGAGGTGCGCGCCGAGGGCCTCATAATCGGTGCAGGCGAGGTCGGTGGAGAGGACTCGGCGGGTTGAGGGCATGCGGGGAAAAGCGGGAAGAAGTGGCGAGTGACGAGTCGCTGGTTGTCAGTTTGTAGCGGCGTCTCTGTGAGCGCCGGGCGTTGGTATCAGCACTTCGACACTTGCCGCTCGACTTTTTTTGACAAAATCTTGGACAGCAAAATGATTTTTTACTCTTTCTGGTTCTGGTGGCTCAGCAAAGTGGCTTTGAGGTGCCAGGCAAAGAAGCCGGTGGGCTGATTATTTCAACCCATGCTGCCGCCCTTGGTTGCGACTTTTGTGAGTAGTCGTTCCATGGCGAGAGGAGTCAGGTGGTGGCGTTTCCAGCACGCGTTTTTTTTAGTCGATGGATGTGGGGAACTTCGAGGCGGTATCGAGGAGTTTTTGGGCCAGTGGGAGGAAACGGAGGGCGCGGTCGTGCCATTGGGTGACGCGCTTGAGGCGGAGTTGGTAGTCGGCGCTGTGCTTTTGGGGCAGGCTGGGCAGGAGGGGCTTGAGCGTGGCGAGTTGGGTTTTGCTGGAGTCGATGCGGGGGAGTAGGCGCTGGCGGACGAAGCCGGAAATGAGGAGTTTCAGCTCGAGCTTGGCTGCGTAGGTGGCGGTGCGTGTGCTGGCGTCGCGCTCGATGGCTCCCAGCGTCTCCAAGGCGCGGAGGCCTTGGCTTGCGGAGCCTTTGCTGATGCCGAGTCGCGCGGCGATGTCATCCATCGTCAGCGGTTCGGGCGAGGCGAAGAGTATGCCGTAGATCTGGCCGTGGGAGCGGGGGTTGCCGAAGAGATCGGCCAGCTCGGAAAAGACCTCGACGAGCGTGTTTTCAAAGTGTTCGCGGGAAGCCGTATCGGTGGCTTGCGTTTCAGGAAGAGGCGGTGCGGCGAGGCTCATCGGGGGACAGCCTTCCACGAACAGCCGGAGAGTTCAATTCAAAATGAATTTTATTTTTGGGAAGGGGAAGCGATGCGTTTCCACGATTGAACGGGAAACATCGGGAGGCTGCCGGTGTGAAGGCGGAGGCGTCCGCCGGCGGCGAGCGAGAGGTTGTATTCCTGAAGGTCGATGCCGACAACGCGTCCGGTGCGCGTGTCGAAGTGCTTGCGCAGATCGCGAATGAGCCAGCGGGATTGACCCTGGGGCCGGATGTCCTGCCATTTGGGTTCGCCGATTTGCCAGCCTGCCTCGGCCATGGTTTGGGGCAGTGAGACGATGCGACCGAGAATTCCCTCGCCCGTTTTTTCGATCTGGATCACGCAACCCGCGAAGGCGTCGTCCAAGCGCTCCCAGCGGCCTTCGAGAGGCTCGTCTGTGCCGATGAGAAAGAGGAGAAAATCCATGATGTCCGATCAGATCAGCCCCTCCTGCAAAACAAAAGCCTGCCTGCGAATCCGGCAATAGAAGATAGATTGAATGAACAAAATTACTGAAATGTGTGACAAAAAATTCTCGCGACCTTTGAAGCCATCTCGTCGTGCAAGTTTGTATCGATGAATTTTGGAAAGAATACCCCTGTGAAATAAGCCAAGGGTGATTTGGTGTATTTCCTCCCTGCGTATGAAGTGCTAAAACCGAGCCATGGATTTCATCGATCTCAAGACCCAGTATCTCAAATTCAAGCCCGCCATCCACGAAGCGATCGACCGCGTGCTTGAGCACGGGCGCTTCATTATGGGACCCGAGGTCGAGGCGCTGGAAAACACACTCGCCGATTATGTAGGCTGTCGTCATGCCATCACGGTGGCCAGCGGCACGGACAGTCTGGAAATAGCCTTGCGCGCGCTGGAGATCGGGCCCGGCGATGAAGTCATCACGGTTCCCTTCACCTGGATCAGCACGGCGGAGGTCATTGCGCAGGTGGGCGCAAAGACGGTGTTCGTGGACATTGATCCCTTAGATTTCAATATCGCTGTCGAGCAAATCGAGGCAGCCATCACACCCGCCACGAAAGCGCTTTTGCCTGTTAGCCTCTTCGGCCAGATGCCGGACTACGATACTATCAATGCCATCGCATCGAAGCATGGCCTCACCGTCATCGAAGATGCCGCGCAGAGTTTTGGCGCTACGCGACACGGAGTGAAAAGCTGCAATGTCACGGAGATCGCCAGCACGAGCTTCTACCCCGCCAAGCCGCTCGGATGCTACGGCGAGGGCGGTGCGCTGTTTACAAACGACGACGACCTCGCTGTGAAAATGAAAGCCATCCGCACGCACGGTGGCATCCGCCGCCACTACCACGACCTCGTGGGAATGAACGGCCGTTTCGACACGCTGCAGGCAGCCATCATGCTCGCCAAGTGGCCCGGCTTTGCCGCCGAGGTCGAGGCCCGCAACCGCATTGGCGCCCGCTACTCCGAAAAGCTCCGCGATGTCTGTGCGACTCCCGTCATCCGTGAAGGGAACACCCATGTTTACGCCCAATACACAATCCGCGTGCCAGACCGCGACGCCCTCGCCGAGAAACTCAAAACGCTCGGAATCCCCACGGCTGTTTACTACCCGAAGTGCCTCCACGAGCAACCGGTCTTCGCTCCGCTGGGCTACAAATACGGCGACTTCCCCGCAGCCGAATCCGCCTCCCGCGAAGTCCTCAGCCTTCCGCTCAATCCCTACCTGAGCGAAGAAGACCAAGACCGTATCATTGCCGCCGTCAGGCAGGCTTTGAGGGGTTGAGGCAAAGCCTGAAAAAAAGAAACCCCGGACCCTACACCGTCGCAAAGGACGGGAGAAGGGCACCCGGGGTGCACTCGATTACTCTTCCTCAATTATTCTGGTAAGCAAGAATGAATACGGTCTTTTTTGAAAATCTTAAACCAGCTCTGGCAGCAGAGAGACTTGAGGCCTATCGTCAGGATCAAGCCGAGCCGCACATCACGCTTGCACGCTACCTTTGGAATATGGCGCTTTGCGAGTCTCTTTACTCGCCGCTGCAAATGGTGGAGGTGGGACTGCGTAACGCACTTCAAAGGGCTCTGGAAAACCATTTCCTCACCGCGCAGTGGTATGACAAGAGTGCCTGCTACGAATTGCTCACCAAGACCCAGAAAAGTCAAATTTCCAATGCCAAAGAGAACCTTCAACGCCTGAGCAAACCCGTATCTCCGGGGAGGATGGTTGCGGAGCTGACCTTTGGATTTTGGACTGCCTTTTTCAACAAGCATTATGCACAGAGCCGGGACATCGTTCACATCGCCACCCTCACCTTTTGTGCCGCACCCAAGTCCCAGCGAGACCTCCAGACTCTGAACCGCCGCTTGACTCGTTTGCGTGAACTCCGCAACCGCGCCTTCCACCACGAGCGCATCATTCACTGGACAAATCTTGATGAACAACACGCATCGCTTTTGGAAGTAATCGGCTGGATCGCACCCGAACTGCGCGAGTTAGCCGAGGCACTGGACCGCTATTCCCAGACACGCGCTGACGGGCTGGATCCTTGGATCGAAAAACTCCGGCACCATTGGCCAGCCAAATAATCATACCTCCTCTTCGTTGTTTTCAGCCAAACTGTGAGAGGATTGCAAACGAAGTTCGCATCGCTGGTTCCCCCGCTTCAACGCAAACCAAAGAACCAAAACCATCGCTCTCGCCTTTCTCGCCAAACCAAAAATTTGGACGATCGTCCAAATTTTTGGTTCGCCGCTTTTGCAGACTGTGAGGCAGCGGGTGCAGTGGGTGGTGGTGTTTTGCGGTTCGTTGCGGTAGGACTTGCGGATCTGGCTCAAGGATTTTTTTGGGCCTGCGCACCATGCTTGCTCTCCTATCAAAACGCCTTGTTTCGCTGCTTGTGGTTTTGTTCTGCGTTGTGTCGATCACTTTTCTGTTGATCCGGGCGTCGCCGGGCGGGCCGTTTGACGGGGAGAGGAAGATTCCGGAGGCGATTGAGAAGCAGCTTTTGGCGAAATACAAACTCGATGGGACGCTGTGGCAGCAATACACGGGCTACATTGGCGATTTGTTGCGCGGGGATTTGCGGCTTTCCACGAAGTATCGCAACCGCTCGGTGAATGAAATCCTCGCGCAGACATTGCCGGTCACACTGGCGCTCGGTGGGGCGGCCTTTTTGCTTGCAACATTCGCTGGTGTTTGGATTGGGACGCTGGCGGCGATGTATCGCCATACTTGGCGGGACTTCGGAGCGATGTTTCTTGCGCTGGCAGCGATTTCGTTGCCGTCTTACATCATCGGCCCGCTTTTGATTCTTGTGTTCGCCCTCACGCTCGGATGGTTGCCGGCCGGGGGCTGGGGTGGATTTTCGCATTTGATTCTTCCCGCGCTCACGCTGGCTGCTCCAGCGGCGGCGGTGATCGCGCGTCTCATGCGCGGGAGCATGGTCGAGACTCTGCAGATGGATTTTGTGCGGACGGCACGAGCGAAGGGCCTGAAGGAATCCACCGTCGTCTATCGCCACGCGTTGCGTATCGCCATCCTGCCCGTGGTCTCGTATCTGGGGCCGCTTGCTGCGCACCTGCTCACAGGATCCATCGTCGTCGAAACCGTTTTCAATATCCCCGGCGCGGGCGGATTTTTTGTGCATTCCATTCTGAATCGCGATGGATTCCTTCTCGGCGGGATGGTGATCGTCTATTGCGCGATGTTGGTTTTTTTCAATCTCCTCGTTGATCTGGCCTACGGGTTCCTTGACCCGCGAATCAAATCCCATGCTTGATCCGCGCGTCTTTCAGCGAGTCCGAAAAAATCCCGCCGCCGTGCTCTCTGCGGTGTTTCTGGCATTCATGGTTCTCGCCTGTGTCGCCGGGCCATTTTTCATGCCATCCGCTCTCGGCGAACCCGGTCCGAACCAATACGCGCCGCCCTCGTGGGAGCATCCCTTCGGCACAGATTTGAATGGCCGCGACTTGCTCTACCGTGTTCTGACCGGTGGCCGTATCTCGCTTCTGGTCGGCCTGTGCGGCGCGGTGGTGAGTCTTTTCATTGGCACCGCCTGGGGACTGGTTGCGGGTTATGCCGGTGGACGCACCGATGCGCTCATGATGCGCTTCGTGGACATCCTCTACTCGGTTCCGCGGTTGATTTTCATTTTGATCGCGATCAATGCTTTCAATGCCGGGCTTCAAGAGTGGGCGAACCGAGAGGGCCTCGAGTGGCGTGTGGAGTCGTCCCGCATTGCGATTTTGATCCTCACGCTGGGCTTCATCGAATGGCTCACGATGGCCCGCATCGTGCGCGGTCAGGTGCTCTCGCTCAAGGAACGCCAATTCGTCACAGCAGCCCGCGCGCTCGGGCAGTCGCATGTCAAAATCCTAACCCGTCACCTGCTGCCGAATCTTGCCGGCATCATCCTGGTTTATCTCACCCTCACTATTCCGGCGGTCATCATCGATGAGTCGTTCCTGAGTTTTCTGGGGCTTGGAATCCAGGCGCCGCAGGCGAGCTGGGGTTCGCTCCTGGCTGATGGGGCAGGCGCGATCAATCCTGTCCGCAGTTTCTGGTGGCTCCTTGTTTTTCCGGCGGCCTCGATGGCTCTTGCTCTCCTCGCGTTGAACTTCCTTGGCGACGCCCTGCGGGATGCTTTCGACAGCAAGGCGCGGTGAGGGGGGCTATTTTATGATGATGAAATCAACGCTTTTGGGTGTGGTTGCGTTTTTTTCGGAGAAGATGAGGGACTGGGAGGGGTGCTCGTCGAGTTCGCGGCTGGCGACCCAGAAGTAGTTTTCGGGTTCGGCTTGGCCGGTTTTTTGGGCGAAGACGATGATGATGTATTTGCCGGGCTGGATGCCGCTCACAGAGGCGACGCCGTTTGAATCGGTGATGGTTTCGCGCCAGGGTGGGGGCAGCGAGGATTGGAGGCGCAACATCATTTCGGAGGCGCCGCCGACAGCCGGAGTGCTTAAGACATCGGCGACCATTGCTTCGGGATAGATGAGGATGTTCGCGCGGGAGACCGCAACGGGGCGATTTGTCGTGGCGTCTTCGTAGGTCACCCATGTCCGGATTTCATCTGCGGCTTGTGGGCCTCGCAGGGTTACGCTTGCCTCGAGTAAGCCGCGTTCCAGTTCGGCGCGTGATACGGCTGGTTCCGCCTCCCGCTTGATGTGGGATTGCGAATCGAACAAGAGGAGACCGAGAACGATGGAAACTGCTCCCAGCAACAAAACAAGGACCACTAACAGCACGACCCGTTTCTCAACACGACCGGTCCGTTCTTGTTGCCAAGGAACCGGCGGTGCGGAAATTTCGGGTTCGTATGAGGCTGGCTGGTTTTCGGCGGGTTGGGTGTCTTCCCCGGAGTCGGTGGATTTTGCCACCATGCCGATCACGGATGAGAGCGGACGCCAGTCCTCCCAGCCTTCGCGCCAGCACAGATTCTCGGGGGCGTAGCGGCCCTCGCGAAGCAGGCGTTTTACATCCGCTGTCTCGTATGGGCCTTCCTGTGCGTCGTTGTGGAGGACAAAATAAACCATTTGATCGAGGCGAGACTTAAGCAGATCGCGTCTGAAATCGCCAATGCGAAAGACGGCTACTGCCCGTTCAGATCGTGCCTTCGTGCGCTGCCTTTTTCGAGATTGGCTCCCGTCTGGCTTGCACAGCGGCGGCGAATCTTTATTTTGACCGTATATGAGCGATAAAAACTACGCGCATCCTGAGGCCCTCGTCACCACCGAGTGGGTTGAAGGACACCTTGCGGATCCACATGTCAGAATTGTCGAAAGCAACGAGGACATCCTGCTCTACGATACCGGCCATATTCAGGGCGCGGTGCATATCGACTGGCGCTCGGATTTGCAGGACCAGACGATCCGCGACTACATCACTCCGCAGCAATTCTCGGCGTTGTGCGAACGCAATGGCATTTCGAACGACACGACGGTCATTTTCTACGGTGACAAGTCGAACTGGTGGGCCTGCTACGCGCTTTGGGTCTTCCGGCTGTTTGGTCACACGAAAGTGAAAATCATGGACGGCGGACGCGACAAGTGGGTCGCCGAGGGGCGGCACCTCACGCGCGCCGTGCCGCACTTTGCGCATGGCCACTACACGCCGCTGGAAACCCGCTGCGATGCGGAAATCCGCGCGTTTTACGATCAGGCCCTCGCCCAGAGCCGTGCCGGCATGGCGCTCATCGATGTGCGGTCGCCGGCGGAATTTCGCGGTGAGGTCACCCACATGCCGGAGTATCCCCAGGAAGGTGTTCTGCGCGGCGGTCACATCCCCGGCGCGGCCAGTGTTCCTTGGAAGATGGCTGTGAAGGATGACTCCACTTTCAAAGGCGTGAACGAACTCCGCCAGATTTACGAGGACGAGGCCGGTCTGCAACCCGGGCAGGATGTCGTGGCCTACTGCCGTATCGGCGAGCGTTCGAGCCACACTTGGTTCGTGCTCACCTACCTCCTCGGCTACAAAAATGTCCGCAACTACGATGGATCTTGGACCGAGTGGGGTAACCGCGTGGGGGCTCCGATCGAGAGAGGCTAGGGAACGCTGTGTATCCCGGTAAGCTCAATCAAATCATCGCGCTCTTCGAGTCCTTGCCGGATGCCGAAAAGCGCGAGTCACTCATCTCGTATGCCGCCGCCGCCATGAAACAAGGGCCGCGCGACGGAGAGACCTTCGACCTCGAGGACATCCGCAAAGATGAAGAATGCACCGACACGGTCGGCGTGTTTTTAAAAGTCACGCCACAGCGCAACTGCGCCTTCCGTATTACGCTTGGCCCGCAGGTGCAGACTCTCACGAAGGCCATGACGGCGATTCTTTGCAAGGGGCTGGATGGCCTGACCCCCGAGGAGATCATGGAAGTGCCGGCGGACTTTGTGCCGAAAATTGTCGGTGCGGAACTCGTGCGCCAGCGCAGCCAGACGGTGTATTATATTCTCACCCGCATGAAGGGGGTCGCCCGCGTGTGGTTGAACCGCGAACGCTCTGCGGTTCCGCACGGGGGTTGATGCGGGGGTTTCCTGCGAGGAATTGACCACAGAGCTCACAGAGAACACAGAGGTTTTTTAGACATCTCGAACTCTGATGCACGAGGTGGCGACCGAGGTCAGATGTTTTTTTGGAATGTGTGGAGCTGGCGGCACATTTTGGCCACGAGGGCGGTCCAGCCGGTTTGGTGGCTGGCGCCGACGCCTGAGCCGTTATCGCCGTTGAAATATTCGTTGAAGAGGAGGAGGTCGCGCCAGTGGGGATCGTTTTGGAAAAGATCGACTCCGCCGTTGAAGGGACGGCGGCCATCTTTGTCGCGGGTGAATATGCCGACGAGGCGTTTTTCGAGTTCCAAGGAAACCTCCCAGAGGTTCATCTGGACTCCACTGCCGGTCGGAAACTCCACTTTGAATGTGTCGCCAAAGTAAAAGCCGAATTTTTGGAGTGACTCAATGACGAGATAATTCATCGGCATCCATACTGGGCCGCGCCAATTTGAGTTGCCCCCGAACATCGCCACAGGGCTATCGGCGGGGCTATAGGCGAGCGTCTCGGTTTTTTCTCCTTCGGTGAAGGTGTAGGGATGCTCTTCGTAGATTTTTGAGAGGGCACGGATGCCATGCGGTGAAAGGAATTCCGATTCATCGAACAAACGCTCGCAGATGCGCCGGAGGTGCTCAGGCGGGACAAGCGAGATGAGTTTGCGGCCATCGACATCTTCCTTGATGTGCTGAAGTTTCGCCATCAGATGCGGGCGGTGTTGTTCGAACCACTGGTAGCGTTTGCGCAGGAGTGGAAACTTCAACACGGTCGCGGGATCGAAGCTCTCCACCGCGAAGAGAGGGGTGAGACCCGCAACCGAGCGGGTTCTGAGGTAGGCTGAGGAGCCGTCCGGACGCCGTAGGACATCATAGTAAAATCCATCCTCATCGTCCCATAAGGCGAGGCCGCCCGTGCCTGTCGAGTTGATGGCTGCGGCGAGGTAGATGAAATCGTTGAGGAATTTGTCGGCTATGTCCTCGAACTCCGGCTCCTCGTGGGCGAGTTCGATGGCGATGTTGAGCATGTTAAGCGAGAAGGTCGCCATCCAAGCCGTGCCGTCGCTCTGGGCGATGCGCGAGCCGTCGGGAAGCGGGTAGCGGCGGTCGAACACGCCGATGTTGTCGAGTCCGAGGAATCCGCCTTCGAAGACATTGTCTCCCGTTTGATCGACGCGGTTCGCCCACCAGCCGTAGTTGAGGAGGAGTTTGTTGAAGGCCTTTTTGAGAAAGGCGCGGTCGCCTGTGCCCGTTTCTCCGCGTTCGATGGAATAAATCCTCCACGCCGCCCAGCCGCCGATGGGCGGGTTGGCATCCGAGAGCTCCCATTCGTAGGCGGGCTGCTGCGCGCTGGGGGAGGTGTAGCGCTCGCCTTGAAGCAGCATGTTCTGTCTCTTCGCGGTGGCGGGATCGGTGATGGCGAAGGCCACGGATTGGAACATGAGATCCCAAGCGCAGAAGTAGGGGTATTCCCAACAATCGGGCATCGAGATGACATCGTTCGCGTAAAGTTCCTGCCAGAAAACATTGCGTCCCTTCCAGCGTTCGGCCGGCGGTTTCGGCATGGTTGGATCGCCGCTGAGCCAGCGGTTCACTTGGTAGGAATAAAATTTCTTACCCCAGAGAAGGCCGGCAATGGCGCTGCGCATGACGAGCGACAATTCCTCGGGCATTCCGGGAACCACGGCTTCGAAGTGGGCGAGGTGTTCTTTTTCCCGATCGGCAAAAAGCGTGTCGAAGGACGCATCGAAGGACTTTTCCTGTGAACTCGGGGCGAGCTGGAGGCGGATCACCCACTCCTCACCGGGTGCGAGCGTGCGTTGGTAGACTGCTGCGGCCTTGGTGCCGATGCGGGCCGGGTTCACCGCGCCGGTAGCGCCACTCACGACATAATCATGGAAGGCATCCTTCACAAACGGCGTGCGGTTTGGAGCATTGTAGAGGCGGCGGTCGTTGGTTTCGTTGTCGGTAAAAATCCACTCCGGCCGACCCTCGGCTTGGAGGCTGTAATCGCCCAGTTCGGTGGAATGCGCGCGGAGGCCCTGGCCATCTGGCAACAGGCGGATTTCAGGCTTCGAGGCAGGGGCGACTTCCCATGTCCATGTGTTACGGAACCATAGTGTCGGAAGAACGGTCAGCGGGGCCGCAACGGGGCCGCGATTCACGATACGCAGCCGGATCGCCATCTCGTCCGGCGCTGCCTTGGCGTATTCGAAGAACACATCGAAGTAGCGGCTCTCGTTGAAAATGCCGGTATCGACCAGCTCGTATTCTTTCTCCAGGCGGGAGCGGCGTCCATTTTCCTCGATGAGGTGCTGATAGGGAAATTCCTGCTGCGGGTATTTGTAGAGGCCGCGCATGAAGGAATGCGTGGGCGTGTTGGCGAGGTGGTAGTAGTAGTCCTTGATGTCCTCACCGTGGTTGCCCTGCGGGTTGGAAAGCCCGAACGCGCGTTCTTTTAAAATGGGATCCTTGCCATTCCAGAGCGCGGCGGAAAAGCACAGCAGCCCGTTTTTGTCACAAATGCCGAGAAGTCCATCCTCACCCCAGCGGTAGGTGCGCGAGCGGGCGTGGTCGTGCGGAAACGAGCTCCAAGCGTCGCCATCCGCCGAATAATCCTCTCTCACCGTGCCCCATTGGCGGTCGCTCAGGTAGGGGCCCCAGAGTTGCCAGTCTTCTTTGCCGGAATCGCGGGCTTCGATGCGGAGGGATTCTTTGTCTTTAGGCATGGGTTGGTGATGGGTGATTTGTGGCGCGAAGTCAATCGCCGCAGGAGAACAATCTCACGATAAAAAATCCAACCCACTCGAGTTCGCGATTTTTCGCTGTGATGGCAACGGCAGCTTGCCCGTGCGGTGCTTGAGCGTGACCTCCCACACCGAAGCCAAGCTCAACACCCGATCATTTGCCGGCTCATCCAGAGCCTTGGCCGCCTTCGCCCCCAACAACGCGGGCGCGCTCGTCAACCAAATGAAGGCACAAGTATCCAGCAGCAGCGTCATTCCAGCCCCCACTCTTTGAGTTCCTCTGCCCCAAGTGGCGCAAAGGCATTGGGCGGAATTTCAAATCGCGGCGAAGTAGGCACACCGACTTTCGGGCGTTTGGGTTTGGCGGAGTCGGTAGGAACAATCCGGGCGATCGCTTGCTTGCCACGACACACCACCACCTCTTCACCCTGCTCCACTCGCTGCAGAATTCGCGAAAGATGGGTCTTGGCTTGGTAAATCGTCACCGTCACGGCTGTAGTGTTAGTCAACTTCTGACCAAGTCAATGGCGGCTTCGCCGCAAAAATGGGACCGCTCGGCGAGCCGTCCCAAGAGGAACGACGGCGCTGCCAAACGCGCGGTCGGCGCGGCAGCGCCCATCGAAAACAATTGGTAGGGGCGGATCGCCGTAGACGCCCCATTCTCGCGGCGCAGCCGCCTTCATCTTCCCCTACTCTTCAGGCAATATAGTAAAAGGCCAATCCTGCCAGTCCTCTACGAGCCCGGCCCGAACGGGATTTTCGAGGACATACTGGATTTTCTCTTGAAGGCTTTCGTCATGGCGAAGTCGGTGTTCAAAAAAATCTCGCTGCCAGTCGAACCCGTGGACGCGTGCCGTCCATCGTTTCCAATCTCGGATGCACTTGGCCACATTCGTTTCCGGGGGAAATCCCAGAACAAGGTGGACATGGTCGGGCATGATGATGGCGGCATGGACATACCAAATGCGGATTTGCATCCGGTGACGGATCGATTCCAAAAGTCCGGTTGCAGTTTTCGGGCAGGCAAATGGACTCAACGCGCGATCCTTTGCGCAACAGGTGATGAAAAACGCGGCCCCGTGAACATCAACCCACAGCGGAAGTTCGTGGGGTAGCGATTTGCGGCCGACATCCATCCCATAATGATTGGGGGGAATAGGGTGTTATGAGGAGCTTTTTTTCGACGGAGACGGCGCTGCGCGCCTGAATCTTGGGACGGCTCGGCGAGCCATCCCTACCCAGGGGAACGACGGGTGGAGCCAACCGCGCGGGCGGCGCGGCAGCGCCCATCGAAAACCCATGGTAGGGATGGATCGCCGAGCCGTCCCATTCTTGAGCGCTTTAATTTTTCCTGCTCAGCAACGCGGCAAGAATCGCGAGGCCGATTGCGGGGACTGCGGTGGCGGCGAAGATGTGATTGAGGGAAAGCGATGCCATGTTCTCAAGCGGGCCGACTCCGAAGGCGGCGAGGCCGTAGCCGAGTTGATAGAAGGCGATCAGCAGGCCGGCGACCGAGGCGGCGATTGTGGGCATGCTTTTTTGGCCAAAGCTGATGATGAGAGGGAGCATTGCAGAGCAACCCAGGCCTGCGAGGGCGAAGAGAGCAAGGCCGGCGAGCGGGTTTCCTGCGGGAATGAGCGGAACGAGGAGGAAGGCTGCGCAAATGATAGCGGGGAGGATTTTGAAAACGAGCCGTTCGGGCATCCATCGGTCGATCGAGGCGAAGAGCAAGCGTCCGCCGGTGACAGCGCCCCAGAAGAGCGTGAGGGAGAGGGATGCTGTGGCGGTCGTGTTTGAGAGAGCGCCGGACATGAGGATCGACGCCCAATTACCGTTCATCGTTTCGCAAATTCCGTAGAGCAGGGCGGCGGCGGCGAAGGCTGGAAAGGCAGTCGGCAGTCCGCCGGAGGTTTTATCATCGGTTGGCGAACCTGCCGAAATGCTGAGCGGCATGGCGAAAACCAAGAGTCCGGCACAAAGGACGGCGACGAGAACGGGCAATCCCCACCAGAATCCGAGGCCGACGAAAACGGCGACGAAGGCCGGCGCCAGCGCCGTGCCAAGGCCGAGCAGCGTATTCAATGTTAGCAAGGCGCGGTCGGCGGTTTTTGGAAAAAACGCGGCGGCGCAGGTGTTGATGACGGGAACGGTGAGGCCGAAGGCCAGGCCCATGCAGGTTGTTGCCAGTAGGAGCACCGCGTAGGCGGCGGTGTGGTTTGCTATGAGGAACTGGCTCGCGATGAGAAGCCCCATGGATAGGAGATTCGCCAGCATTCCTGCCAGAAAGACATTCTTCGCCCCTAGGCTTCGCGCGAGGGTTGGGCCGAGGAGGGAGCTGATGATTGCCATGATGGCCTGCGGCACGAAGAGCATGCCGTATTGCGTGCTGCTCAGGCCGTAGTGCTGCGTGCTCGTGAAAATCGCCCCCGCTGCGGGGAATGTGACGAGGGCGATGCCCTGCGCCACGCCCGCGCCGAAAACCGCTCCCACGGCGGCGCGGGAGGGTTTTGATGAAGAAGGGGGCATGGCCGTCCCGGCCGTGTCGAGACTTACACTCTTTGCAGTCGGCGAGTCGGATTCGGACCGATTCATCAACGCCCACACAGGCGGGACGCCTGTGCTCCCCTCTTTTGATTGCGCTTTTTCTCCACGCTTTTATTTCAGCCGCTCGAGGAGATGGTCGCCGACGCGGAGGGCGTTCGCCATCGCGGTGAGTGCGGGATTCACGGCGCCGATACTCGGGAAGAACGAGGTGTCCACGACATAGAGGTTGTCGAGTTCGTGGGCCTTGCAATTCGTATCGAGCACGGAGGTGGCGGGATCGGTGCCGAAGCGGCAGGTGCCGGACTGGTGGGCCACGCCGCCGATGTCGATCTCGTTTTTCATGTAGAGATTCCTCGGGATGAGGTGCTCGTGCATGTCGAGGTGGTTGAGCATCGACTTGAGCTTCGCGTAGAGGCGGTTTTTCGGCTCCTGGTTGTTCGGCGTATAGCTGAGCGTGATTTGGCCGTCGCGGTTGATCATGACGCGGTTGTGGGGCGAGGGGAGATCCTCGGTGGAGAGCCAGAAATCGACGGCGTGCTTCGCGACAAAATCGAGCGTGAACATCGGCGCGAGCCCTGCTTCGATCGGCTTCTCGCCTTTATACATCGGGCCTTGGGATTTTCCGACCATCTGGATGTTTCCCATCGGGAACTCGAAATCCTTCATGCCGAAATAAAAATCATTCAACCCAAGAGTCTTCTGGTATTTCGTGGGGTTCGGCTCCTTGGAAATGGCGAGGACGGCCTGGCTGTTGTGATACATGTAGTTCCGGCCGACTTGGTCGGAGCCATTTGCGAGGCCGTTCGGATGTTTGTCATTGGCCGACATGAGGAGGAGTCGGGCGGAATTCGCGGCTCCGGCGGAAACGACGACGATGTTGGCGCGGAAGGTTTCGGTTTTTCCACCGCGGTCCACGAGGACTTCGCTAACGGATTTACCCGTGGGGTCGGTGACGAGTTTGAGAACCTGCGAATCGGTGAGGAGCGTGACATTCGAGTGCTCGAGCGCGGGGCGGACGCCGAGGACTTCGGCATCGGATTTCGCCTGGACGAGGCAGGGAAATCCATCGCAATCCTCGCAGCGCACGCATTGGCTGTAGGGCATGTTCGCCTCGTTGAGCATGATGCCGCAGGGCGAGTGGAACGGGTGGTAGCCGGCGCGCTTGAGGTCGTCGGCGAGCTTTTGGATGCGCGGCTCGTGGGAGACGGCGGGGTGCGGGTAGGGCGCGGAGCAGGGTGGTTCGGTGGGGTCCTCGCCTCGGGCGCCGTGGACATGATACATCTGCTCGGCTTTTGAGTAGTAGGGCTCGAAATCGTCGTAGCCAAGCGGCCAGGCGGGGGAGATGCCGTCGTGGTGTTTCAGGACGCCAAAGTCCTCTTTGCGCAGGCGGTAGAGGGCAGCGCCGTAGAGTTTCGTGGCACCGCCGACGAAGTAGTGGACGCCGGGTTGGAATTCCTTGCCGTGCTTGTCGCGCCAGGTGTCCTTCGATGTGTAGCGGTTTGCGATGAAGACTTCCGAGGCGGACCAGTTTTCCGGCTCGCGCGGGAGCCAGCTACCGCGCTCGAGGATGAGGATGCGTTTTCCGGAGGGAGCCAGGTGACGGGCCAATGTGCCGCCGCCCGCGCCGCTGCCGATGATGATGATGTCGTAGTCGTTGTTCATGGATTTTTAGCGTTCGATTTGTGGCACGGGTTTCGCACCGGTTGTGTTGAGTTTGATCGCCCAGACCGAGTCGGACGAGCAAATGAAGAGGATGTTGTTGTCGCGGCCGCCGAAGGTCAGGTTAGCCGTCTGCTTCGGCAGCTTGATTTTGCCGATCATTTTGCCCTTCGGGTTGAAAACATGGATGCCGTCGAGGGCGCCGGAGTAGACATTGCCTTTCGCGTCGAGCCGCATGCCGTCGGGGAAACCGGGATAGACGACCGCAAATTCGCGCTGGTTCGAGATCGTTTTGCCATCCGCCGAGACATCGAACGCATAGATCGTGTGCGGCTTGTCGTAGTAGTAGGTGCGCGGCGCCTGGATCGCTCCGCTATCGATGATGTAGAGGATTTTTTCATCCGGTGAAAAGGCGATGCCATTGGGCATTTGCAGGTTCCCGGTTACCACGGTGAGGGCCTTGGTTTTTGGATCGTAGCGGTAGACATTATTCGGCAAAAACGCCTCCTGCGGAAATTGCAGCGAGCCGTAGCTGGGATCGGTGAACCACACGGAGCCGTCGGATTTCACCACCAGGTCGTTTGGGGAATTCAGCGGCTTGCCTTCGTAGGAACCGGCGAGCGTTTCGACCGTGCCATCATGTTTTGTGATGGAAACCCGGCGTCCGGTCGTCTCGGCCGTGAGCAAATTCGCGTTGAGGTCGGCCGTTTGACCATCCGCAATACTCGAGGGATGCCGAAAAACCACCGGCTCGCTCCAAGAGGCTGGCGTGATGGTATTGTAGGGCGTGAGGCCGTGCCAGCGGATGAGGTTGATGTTGTCGTTGATCTGGTCTGTGAAAATGAGGAAGCCCTCGTCGGAGTTTTTCACCGAGAGAAAGACAGGACCCTCCGTGAAGCCAAAGCCCTTGGCGAGATGCACCAGTGCGGGCTGCTTGCCAAGGATTTCAGCAAACGCGGGATCGTAAACTTCCAGCGGCAGTTGGGGATTTTGAGCTTCCGGGTAGGGAGGGTTTTTCTCGTAGGAAAGATTCAGGATTTCCGTCTTTTGGGCGGAAGCCGGGTGAGCCTGAAACAAGGAGACGCAGGCAAGGATCGAGAGAGCGGATGTCCGTCGAAGGAGAATGGATGCTGGCACGCTTTGAGTCTTGGGCAGCCTTTTTTAGGAACAAGGTTTTTTATTCAACAAATTGTTCACTCTGCGAAGGCGTGGCATTTTCAAATCGTGCTGGATGACGCGGGAGGGCGGGCTTAATGTGCCCGCGTGAGTTACCGAGTTTTCGCCCGCAAGTATCGTCCGCAAACATTCGCCGAAGTCGTCGGGCAGGAGCACATCACGCGCACGCTTCAGAATGCGGTGAATTCCAGTCGGCTTGCGCAGGCTTATCTTTTTGTGGGTCCGCGCGGAATCGGCAAGACCTCCACCGCCCGCATTCTGGCGAAGGCTTTGAACTGCGAGGCCGGTCCGACCTCGGAGCCTTGCGGCAAGTGCCCGGCGTGTCTGGAAATCGCCGAAGGGCGCAGCCTCGATGTCATTGAGATCGACGGGGCCAGCAACAACGGCGTGGAAAACATCCGCGACCTGCGGGACAGCGCCGCCTATGCGCCCGCGCGTGGAAAATTCAAAATCTACCTCATCGACGAGGTGCACATGCTCAGCACGGGCGCGTTCAACGCACTGCTCAAAACGCTCGAGGAGCCGCCGCCGCATGTGAAATTCATTTTCGCAACCACTGAGGCGCAAAAAGTTCCCGCCACCATTACCAGCCGCTGCCAGCGTTTCGACCTACGGCGGATTCCCACGCACCTGATCAAAAAGCACCTCCTTTTCATCGCGGAAAAAGAAAAAATCCAACTCGACGGCGAGGCGGCGGATGCCATCGCGCGCGGCGCGGAGGGCGGATTGCGCGATGCCGAGAGCATGCTCGACCAGATGGTCGCCTTCTGCGGCGAGCACATTCGGGCGAGTGATGTCATGGATGTCTTCGGCTTCACCCCACATGAAGTCGTGGTGAGCCTCGCGGACAGTTTGTTTGCGGGTGATGCCAGCGCGGCACTCGACACGGTGGCGGCGCAGTCCAACCTCGGCAAAGACCTCTCCCGCCTCACGGCCGAGCTTGTGTCTCACTTGCGCGACCTGTTGGTTAGCCAGGCCACGGGCGGCGAGTGTGCGATCCCGCAAGGCAAGCTTTTGGATCTGGTGGATCATTTCAGCGCGGCGGAATCCGCCATGAAGTGGGTCGCCGACAAGAAACTCCAACTCGATGTCGCCGTCATCAAAGCCCTCCACCTTTTGGATGAGACCAGTCTCACGGATGTCATTGAAACACTCACCGGTCTCTGCAATGGCGAGCCGCCCGCGCCGCGTCCAGAGCGTCCAGCAAGGGTTGCTCCAATAGCGGCAACGCCTCCGCCTGCTCCAGCACCGGTTTTACCACCGAGCCCAGCCCCTGTGCCTGAGCCCGCTCCCCCGGCACCTGTCGTGAGCGCGCCAGTTGAGCCGCAGCCTGTCTTGGAGATCGAGGCTCCGAAGCCGGCTCCGGCTGTTGTGCGAACCCCGCCGCCTGTCGTGCCAAAAGCCGCACCTGCACCAGATCCCGAACCCGCTGCTCCGGTGGACGCCGCCCTTTGTTGGGAGCGCATCGCGGCGGAGTTTTCTAAAAACTCCGTGATCCGTTTTGGCTGGTTCCGCGAGGGTGTTTTCGACCGTCTCGAAGGCGGCCGGCTGATCGTTCGTTTCCCCGCCGCGCTGCAAGAGGCCGGTAGCTCGATGTTCATGGAGAAGGGCATCAAAGACATCGAAGCCCGCCTGCTCCAGGATTTGGGTCAGCCGACGAAGATCGTTTTTGAATTCGACGAGGCCTTGCAAGCGGCAGCTCCCGAGCCGGAGCCTGAACCGGAACCCGATGTGCCCAAGATCACCGAGCCTGTGGTTGAAGCGCCGCCGGTGGATCCGATGGAAGAATTTCTCAATGACCCGCTGATCGAAAAAGCCCTCGAAATTTTCAAGGGCACTCTACAAACTCAAAAAACATGAATATCGCAAAAATGATGAAGGAAGCGCAGCGCATGCAGGAACGCATGGCGGAAGCGCAGGTCGCATTGGCCAGTCGCACAGTCGAAGCCACCACCGGCGGCGGCAAGGTGAAGGTCACGGCCACGGGAACGGGGGATGTGACAGCTATCAAAATCGACCCGCAGGTTGTGGATCCGAATGATGTCGAGATGCTCGAAGACCTTGTTCTCACGGCAGTGAAGCAGGCCCTTGAGGATGCGAAAAAACTGGGCAGTGATGAAATGGGCAAACTTACGGGCGGAATGAAAATTCCCGGCCTCTCGATGTAATGTCAGTCTGCTCCGACAAATGGATCCGCCGCATGGCGGTTGAACGCGGCATGATCGAGCCCTTTGTGGATGGTCAGATCAAGAAGACCGAGTCCGGCGAGCGCGTCATCAGCTACGGGCTTTCGAGTTACGGCTACGACCTCCGCGTTTCGAACGAGTTCAAGGTTTTCACAAATGTCTTTGGAAGCGTGGTGGACCCGAAGGCCTTCGATGACCGCTCCTTTGTGGACATGAAAACCGATGTGTGCGTAGTGCCGCCCAATTCCTTCGCCCTCGCCCGCAGCGTGGAATACTTCCGCATCCCGCGCGAGGTGCTCACCATCTGCGTCGGCAAATCCACCTACGCGCGCTGCGGCATCATTGTGAATGTGACGCCCTTTGAGCCCGAGTGGGAAGGGCATGTGACGCTAGAAATTTCAAACACCACGCCGCTGCCCGCCCGCATCTATGCGAACGAGGGGCTGGCGCAGGTTGTGTTTTTTGAGTCCAAGGAGACTTGCGAGACGAGCTACGCCGACCGCGCCGGGAAATATATGGGCCAGCGCGGCATCACGATTCCGAGAATGTAGGGCAGCCCGCGAAGGCGCGGAGAAGCATTATGGAATACGACTTCGTCGTCATTGGAGGAGGCAGCGCAGGATATGCCGGCGCGAGAACGGCGGCATCCCTCGGGCTTCGCGTGGCTGTGGTCGAAGGCGGGCGCGAGGTTGGCGGGCTTTGCATTCTTCGCGGCTGCATGCCGAGCAAGTCGCTGCTCGAATCCGCGCGGCGCTTCCGCGTTCTGATGCGGGCCGAAGAGTTCGGTTTGGCATGTGACAATCCCCGCTTCGATGCCTCGGCGATCGTTGCCCGGAAACGCCGCCTCATCGCGGAGTTCGCCGATTACCGCAAGGGACAGCTGGAATCCGGCAGGTTCGATTTTTTTCGAGGACGCGCAGAGTTTTTGAATGCCAACGAAGTTCGCATTGTTTCGTCGGACGGCTCCTCAACGACTCTTCGTGGCAAAACCTTTCTCATCGCAACCGGCTCTGAAATATCGACGCCGCCTGTGCCAGGGTTGGCGGAGGCGGGTTGCCTCACGAGTGATGACATCCTCGATCTGGAGGAGATTCCGAAGTCGATCATTGTGCTTGGGGCGGGACCGGTGGCGCTGGAGATGGCTTCCTATTGCCGAGCTTTCGGGTGCGAGGTGACCATAATTCAACGCAGCCCGCAAATTCTGCGCGGCAGCGATTCCGATGCGGCGGCTGCTTTGGAAGAAGGCATGCGGGCGGATGGAATCACGATCCACACGGGGACTAAACTTTTGCGCGTCGAAAGAGAAGGCGATGGCATGCGTGTCGTTTTCGAAAAGGACGGCACCACCAATACGCTTCATGCAGAGCGCGTCCTCAACGCCCTCGGCCGCACGCCAGTTCTGCGCGGACTGGAAGCGCTCGGCCTGGCGATGGATGGCGGGCGCATCAAAGTCGCTGCCACGCAGGCCACATCGATCCCTCACATTTTCGCGGCAGGCGATGTGTGCGGCGGACTCGAAGTCGTCCATATCGCCATTCAGCAGGGCGAGATCGCCGCCACCAATGCGGCCATCCACTTGGACCGTCATTCAGGCCAGCCTGCAACCATGGACTACCGGCTGAAACTTTTCGCCGTCTTCTCGGATCCTCAATTTGCCAGCGTCGGCGCCACCGAGGCGGAGCTAGAGGCGGCGGGGATTCCTTTTCTCACGGCAACATATCCCTTCAACGACCATGGAAAATCCCTTCTCATGGGTGAGACCCACGGGCTTGTGAAACTCACGGCATCACGGGAAACAGGCGAAATCCTCGGCGGCGCGGTTGTGGGCCCGGAGGCGTCCGAGCTCATCCACGAAGTCGTCATGGCCATGCGCTACCGCGCCACCGCGCGGGAGTTTGCGGCTGTCCCGCACTATCATCCCACGCTCTCGGAGATTTGGACCTATCCAGCCGAGGAGATTGCGGATCAGATTGTCACAGCCCCTTGAGGAGGCTGTGCAAGTGCTCAGGAATCGCGCGCAGGCCGCGTGCGTAGCGGTTGTCCTGAACTCCGTCGAGTTGTTCGACGGCTTCGGCGATGAGTCTGTTGGCGATAGCTTTCGCATTCTCAATCGTTCCCGCCTCTTGAAGAATAGCAGCGAGGGCGGCTGTGCTTCCGGGCTCATCATTGAGCAGCATGTCGCGCAGGGCGGTGACATCTTTTCCAGATTGGAGCATCAGCAGCACGGGGAGGGTGAATTTTCCTTTTTGGAGATCGGTCCCGAGCGTTTTGCCGGTCTCCTCCTCATTACCGGCGAAGTCGAGAATATCGTCGTAGATCTGGTAGGCGACGCCGAGTTTGGTGCCGAAGGTTTTGAAAGATCCGATCACAGCGGGGCTGGCCTCGCTGATGAATGCGCCCAGCTCGCAGGCTGCGGTGAAGAGGGCGGCCGTCTTCATTTCGATAATGCGGTAGTAATCGGCCGTGGTCAGCTTGAGATCGAAGCGGCGCTGGGTCTGGATGATCTCGCCGGAACAAACCTCGGAGGCGGCATCCGCGATGCGGCGGCAGATTTCGCTGTTGCTGAAATTTGTGGAAAGCTTAAGCGCGTGGGCAAAGAGCACATCGCCGAGGAGGACGCTGATGGAGTTGCCCCACTTGGCATTGGCCGAGGGTTGGTCGCGGCGGAGTTCCGCGCCGTCGATGATGTCATCGTGAACGAGCGTTGCGATGTGTATGAGTTCAAGGATCACCGCGAGATCCACATGGCCGGGGGTGATTTTTCCAGTGGCTCCGGCGGAGAGAAGCGCCAGAGCGGGTCGCAGGCGTTTACCGCCCGCGCCGCAGATGTAGGAGACATAACCCTCCACGGCAGGATCGAACGATTTGGCCTGGGCGCGGATGCGTTCCTCGACTGTGTAGAGGTGTGGATTGATGAGTTCGAATGCCTCGGCGAAGGAGAGGGACTCGGAGTGGCTCGTGGTGGATGTGGGCATCGGACGGATTTTCTAAAAAGATGCGGCTTTTGCAGTGAGAATGCGGCGGACGATACAGAAGGGGATGGCAAGTGCCACGGCAACGGCTGCCGCGAGCAGTGGGCCGGGAATGACGCGGGTGCGGTCGTTGGCCACGGCGCGGAGACCATCGCGCACGGCTTCGGCAGCGGAAACGACAAAGGCCGGGAAGGTTTCAAAATGGGAGGCCTGATCCTGCTCGCCAGGCCGGGTGGCGATATCGAAAAACTCTGTCGGCACGGGTCCGGGACAGAGGGCGGTGACGGTGATGCCTCTTGGACGCAACTCCATGGCAAGGGCCTCCGACAGGCTGGTGACATACGCTTTTGTGGCTGCGTAAACTGCCATGTTCGGCAGAGGGAAAAATCCCGCCACGCTGCTGACATTGAGTATGGCCGCCCGGCCGCGAACGATCATTCGTCCCGCAAGCAGGTGGGTCAAATGGGTGAGCGCGGTGATGTTGAGGTCGATCATCTCTTGCACGCGGGTCCAGTCGCTGGACTCGAAATGCCCGTGATCGCCGAGGCCTGCGTTGTTGATGAGGAAATTGATATCGAGCTTTTCGTTGGCGAGCCAATCGGCCAGAGCGTGGCGACGGTCGGAGAGGGTCAGGTCAGCCTCGAAGACACGGATATCGAGTTGGGGGTGGATCGAACGCAGCGTCGAGGCGAGTTCCTCGAGACGATCTTTGCGCCGGGCCACAAGAACGAGGCACGAGGCGAGCGGGGCGAGTTGGCGCGCGAATTCCGCCCCCAGTCCGGAGGATGCTCCTGTGATCAGTGCCGTGCAGCCTTCAAAAAATTTCATGATGTGTGAGCGTGTGGTCGGCCCATGTGAACCTGCCTGCTTTTTAATTTACGATTGGGAGGCCTGGCTGGTTTCCCGATATTGTGCGGTGAAGGGTTGGTGAAGTCCTCACGCGATTTTCTCCACCGAGATACTGGTGGCAAGGCTGCTGGCAAATGGCGTGCTGCTGTAGTAAACGCCGCTGATTGGTGCCACATCATCATGTCGGCGGCCGACTGCCGTGGCGACGAAGTGATGGTCTGTGAGCACACCGTTGGTCGGATCCATGCCAATCCACCCTGCGCCTGGCAGGCAGGCTTCGACCCAGAGGTGCATGGAGCTGGAGGCGCGTTTTTCGGACTCGGGCTTATCGCCTTCCCAGACAAAACCGCTGACGAGGCGCGCGGCCACGCCGTTCTGGCGGAGACTTTCCGTGAGAAGAGCCGCAAAGTCCCGGCAGGAGCCGCTGGCTTTTTTCAAAGTCTCTTCCGGCGTGTGCGGCATGCCTTGCGGCCTCGTCTCATACTCGATGTTGTCGAAAATCCAGTGGTTGAAATTTAGAATCGTCTCGACCGTTGGGCGCGGACCGGAGGGCGCTAGAGGGGCTGGAAGTTTGCATCCGGCCACCGGTGCGAGATACGGAGCAAGAACCGCAAGTTCGTCCTCGGTATATTGGGGCGGAACCTGCAGGGCATGTGGCTCCAGTAGAAAATGGAAGGGATTTTTCTCCTTCACTTCGAGATCGAGTTCCACGCGGAAGGGAAGCGTCACTGACATCTCCGGGTAGAAACAATAAGCGATATGGTTATCGAAGAGGTCTTGCCGGAACTGCACATCGGCACCCGATTGGGTATCGAAATGGATGCGCTCGACCTTTACGGACAAGTCGATGCGAGGAAAAATTCGCACATGGTGTGGTGAAAATGACACCTTGCCCTCGTAGGTGTAGACCGATTCCTTTTTGATTTTGAGTTTCATAGTTTTTCAGGAATTCGCTGCATGCTCACATGCACTTTCAGCTTTTGCGAGGCTGAACCTTTGAAAGTTCCCCGCACGGGGGCGGCATCGAGGAAGTCGCGGCCCACGGCGACTGTGACATGTTGCTCGCCGCACCATTGGTTGTTTGTCGGATCCAGCGCCACCCAAGCCATGCCGGGAACCAGGACCTCCACCCACGCATGTGTGGCCAGAGATCCGACCAGGCGCTTGAGGGAAGGGTTGGCTGAAACGGACGGCTCGGACTCGATGTAGCCGCACACATAGCGGCAGGGAATGCGAGCGGCTCGCAGGACGCTGATCATCACATGGGCGAAATCCTGGCAGACGCCTTCGCGTTTTTTCCAGATCAGCGAAAGAGGCGTCTCGATCTCCGTCGAACCCGTGCGGTATTTGAACTCCCGGTAAATCGTTTTGTTCAGCTCATCGAGGCCCTCCCGCAGAGGCCGGTTTTCCCGCAAGATGTCCCTCGCCCATGCACTCGATTCGGCATCCACCGGTATCGCCTCGGTCGGTTGCAAGTAGTCGAAAACTCCGGTTCGGGATTTTAAAATCTGCCGGGCCTCAGCAATGGTGAGTGCGAGTCCACTCTCTGGCAGGACGCGAGGGAGTGTGCGGACGGTCAAACGGTTCGTCACCTTGAGTTGCCGGTGGCGCAATGTCATCGAGTAGAAAGTCGTCCGGTTTCCGAAATAGTCGATGTAGTCGGAGGCTTCGGCGGCGGGTTTGAATACGATGCGGTGGCGGAGGACACCCTGTTCAGGCCTGACGGGCGGTGTGAGGCGCACTTCCAGGTAAGCCTCCATAGCCGTGTCTGCGTAAACATAGCCCGTGGTGTGAACAATGTTGAACAGCATAGTCAGGCGGTGAAAAGAGGCTTTGTTTCGTCGTGCATGAGCACTTGATGGTTCAGAAAGCTGTCGCAGATCACGGTGTGAAGTCCGAGCAGGCTTTGGAGAAGGTCATCGGAATGGGCCTGCAGGGCGGATTTCGACGCGCCTGATTTTTTACTGGAGAGCAATGCCTCCCAATCGCTGGCCTGGATGGATTCGATCAGGCGTTCGATTGTTGAAAGGGCCTTGTCTGTGGCGGGCGAGAGCACATTCTCCCCTTCGCGGATGCGCGCGGCGCAGCCTTGCAGGCAGCGAACGACCGAGCGCGGAGCCACGGGATTTGTCCAAAGAAGCTCGAGAAGAGGCAGCGGCTCGATGCGCATCTGGTAAACGCGCCGGTAGATGTCGCGGCTGTTTAGGAGGCGTAGAAAAGCGGAAAGGCGAATCTCGACCGCGTGCGGCCGCAGGCTTGCGCGGGAGGTCTGCAGAAGCGGACCGGCGATGGAGGTGACGGCATTTGCCGTGATGGCCGCGCGCTCGAGAAGCTGCCCAATTTCGCAGAAGCTCCATCCATCATCCGCCAGCATCGTGCATTTAGCCGTTCCAAAAAACCGGGGAATCATCTCGCGGGCGAACAAGCAGAACTCGCGACTCGCGTTTGCCAGCGTCTCGGTGGGAGCATCGGGTTGGAAATTCACCGCATCAAAACGCGCGCGGAGTCCGCTCATCACGCCCCAAGCATCGAGGCTTAAGGTTTCGAGCACCGACTCGGCGTTGCTGAAGGCACGGTGGATCGTGCTGATGACCGAGCCGGGCTCAGCGGGATCGAAGGTGAGGCGGTAGCGGCCCTCTGGGCTTGAAATCGTGCGGCGGGACGCGGAGCCCGACCCTTCCAGCATAGGGAGGATGCGGTTCCAGACGGGACGGTAGTTCATCCGCTCGGTGGGATTCAGCTCCTCGAGCTCGAGGGATTCGATGACGCTCACCATTCCGGCCAGGTCGTAGGCGCGCTCGAGATAGCGTCCGAGCCAGTAGTAGGCCTCTGCCACGCGGCTAGTCACGCCATGGAGCGGAATTTTCGAGTCCACTTGCCGCGAGGGATCCCATTCGTCGGATTTTTTATCCACGCCCACTTGAACCCAAGTGTCTTTACTGCCGCCGCCAAGTTCGGAGGAGGTGAATTCCGAATCTTTCGTCGAGACGCGCGTGAGTGCGCCGGGGAAAACTTCGATATCCCCGCCGCTTTTGCGAAGAGCGAAAAGAATGTGGTCCTGACGGCTTTTCCGGCGCTCCCCATCCTGAAAGGAAATGGTCTGGGCATCACACGCCTGCGGTTGCGCCACATAGCGTGCGGGGTCGCCGAGGATTTCCGCGCGAACGGCGTCGATTTTTTCCTGCGACGGGAGATGGCCATCACCTCCAAGGTAGATGCGTTCGCCGTAGAGCCCCCGGATTGTGAATTTCTCGATGTCCGCCAGCACCAGTTCGCGCTGATCGTGATCGCCGAGCCAATGAGTTGGAAGCGTGGGTAGAAGGGGCGCCTCGCCGAGATAGTAGCGGATGATTTGCGAGGAGAATGGCAACAGCGCGCGGTCATCCGAAAGCTGGGAGCCGATGGCATTGACGACGGCCACGCTTTTTTTGCGGATGCAGTGTATGAGCCCGGGAACGCCGAGCATTGAGTCACGACGGAAAACCATGGGGTCGAGCCACCGGTCGGTAAGGCGCGAGTAGATGACATCCACCTTGCTCAAGCCCGAGACGGTTTTCAAATAGACCTCGTCATTGAGCACCAGGAGATCCCCGCCTTGCACGAGCGGGATGCCCATACGGCGGCCAAGAAAGCTATGCTCCGAATAGGCCGGACTGAGCGGGCCGGGAGTCAGGAGCACGACCATGGGATCCGGCTGGGAAGAATGCGACCGCAGCATTTCCAGAATGCCGGTGGGAACATCGGAAATCGAGTGGATGCCGGTGTCGTGGAAGGATTGGGGGATGACCCGCGTGAGGGCACGGCGGTTCTGGATCATGTAGGACATGCCGGAAGCGTGGCTGAAATAATGGTGCTTCACGGCGAGCGTTCCATCCGGCAGGCGGCAAACCGCGACACCGCTCAAGTGCAGAAATGCATCCCCCGGCAACGGGAGGCCGGCTGCCGGGCGCTGGAAAAACTCGCTGCCCAGAACAAGGGAAACCGGCAACACACCGTCGTGCAGGATTTGTTTAGGACCGTAGATGTCTTTGAGAAAATGCTCGAAAGCCCGCAGACGCTGGCGCACTCCGGCTTCCAGTGGCCCCCACTCGGTGGGCGTAAAAATCTGGGGTAGGAGGTCGCAGAACCAGGCGCGGGCTCCCCATGGGCGGTCGCGGTGGATGTCGAAAGTGACCCCCATCTCGCGCATGGTTGCTTCAAGCTGCTCGTCGAGGCTCCGCAATTGTGCGCGCGGTGTTTTTTGAAGCCGTTCGGAGAGGGCTTTGTAAACCTCGCGCGGACGGCCATCTGGGCCGGACATTTCGTCGTAGGTGCCGAAATGCCAAGGCGAGTTCATGCTGCGGCAGTCCGGTTTTGAAACCACTCACGCGCTGCGCCCACATCCTCGCGGATCTGCACGCAGAGGGCGTCTTTGTTTTCAAATTTCTTCTCAGGCCGGAGATAATTAAGAAACGCGACTTCGATTTCGGTGTCGTAAAGGTCGGCGGAAAAATCAAAAAGATGCACCTCTAGAACGCGTTGCTTGTCATCCGAAACGGTCGGACGCAGCCCTATGTTTGCCACGCCTTGGTATGTCTTGGCGTTCCATGTTGCTTGGATGGCGTAAACCCCGTCCGTTGGATATTGCTGATGGCCGGTGGCGATATTGGCCGTGGGGAAGCCGAGTTTTGCTCCGAGTCCGGCACCGCGTGTGACCTTGCCACGAACGGCAAAGTCTCTGCCAAGGAGGCGTGCGGCTGCGGGCAGATTGCCTGAAGCGAGGGCTTCCCGGATGCGTGTGCTGCTGACGACTTCCCCATCCATGAGGACTGGCGCGGTGGCGCTAGTGAAGAAGCCGTTTTTCATTCCGAGTGTTTGCAGCAAACGGGCATTTCCCCGTCTGCCATTGCCAAACAGCCAGCCTTCACCGATGCAGATGCCGGTAAGCTCTGGCGCGGTGTGGCAGAGCTTCAAAACAAAGTCCTCAGCTTCGATGGCAGCAAAAGCGGCGTCGAATGTGATGACGAGGGCGTGTTCGATGCCAAGGCGCTCAATGAGTTCCAGCTTGAAATCCAGAGGCGTCAGAAGTTTTGGGGCCTTGTCTGGACGCAGGATGACAGCGGGATGGGGGTCGAATGTCAGTGCGACTGGAACGCCTCCAATGCGGGCGGCGGATTCTATGGCCGCGCGGAGCACTGCCTGATGGCCGAGATGCAGGCCATCAAAGACACCTGCTGCCAGCACGACCGGCGCATCGATTTCCGCAAGGGCTTCGATGGAACGAAGGATTTTCATCAGGCACCGCGAAGCCGCGAAACGGCGGGGAGGCTGAGGACGCGCTGCGCGATGGCTTCAATCGGTCCCGCCTTGAGTTCTTCAATGGTCACCGCACCTTCCACATTGAATCGTCCGGATTTCGTGCGGCGCAAGGATTTGAGATGTGCTCCGCAGCCGAGCTCCATGCCGATGTCGTTTGCGTAGGTGCGGACATAAAATCCCTTGCTGCACACAACGCGGAAATCCACTTCCGGCATTCTCACGGATTGAATCTCGTGTGCGTAAACATGAACGAAGCGTGGCTCGCGTTCCACGGTCTTGCCCTGACGCGCGAGCTTGTAGAGTGGCACACCATCTTTCTTGATGGCGCTAACCATCGGCGGCGTCTGATAAAAATCGCCATGGTATTTGGCGAACGCCGCATCCAATTGATCGCGGGTAAAATCGGGGACCGGCCGGGTTTCGATGACCTGTCCGTCGGAGTCTTGGCTGTCCGTGATCTCACCGAGGCCCAGCGTGCCGACATACTCCTTGTCCTCGCTCATGAGGAGGTCTTGGATTTTTGTTCCTCGGCCGATGGTGATGATCAAGAGCCCTGTAGCGAGCGGGTCCAGCGTGCCGCAGTGGCCGACTTTTTTGGTGTTCAGCGCACGGCGGGTTATCGCCACGACATCGTGGGATGTCATGCCTGGAGCTTTGTCTACGAGCAGGACGCCGTCAATTTCAGTTCCGGATTTCATCAGAGAGAGCTTTTAAAAAATCGTTTTTGACTTGGGTGAGCGTGCCATCGACGCGAGCGCCGGCGGCCATAGGGTGTCCGCCGCCTTCAAATTTTTTGCACACTTTGCAGACATCGATCCTCGGAAACTTCGAGCGGGCGCTCACGCGCACTTTGCCTTCGGGAAGTTCCTCGAAAAACACGGCGGCTTCGACGCCTTCGATGGAACGCAGATGGTCGATGATCCCCTCGTTGTCCTCGGGGAGGACCTTCAGTCTCTCCACGAGATCCATCGGGAGGGAGAAAGTTGCGATGCGGTCGTCGCAATGAAACTCGGCAGTATTCAGCGCGTGCCGGAGAAGTTCGAAGCGGCGGCGGGGCTGGCTGTCATACATCGCACGGGAGAGGCCGGGAACATCCACGCCGCAGCTGATGAGATGCGAGGCAGCGGCGAAGGTGCGCTCGTTTGTGCCGGCGTATTGGAATGAGCCGGTGTCGGTGGAGATCGCCGCAAACAGATTGGTCGCCATCTCTGCAGAAACGCGGGCGCCGACATGCTGGAAAAATTCCAAAAGGATCTGCCCGGTGGCTGGTGCTGAGGCATCGATGAAATTCACATCGCCGTAGTTCTCGTTGCTGATGTGGTGATCGATATTGAGGACCGTCGTGCCGGGGGCGATCGCTTTGTTCACCGTGCCGAGGCGGTTTTTCACCGAGGTATCGAGCGCGACAAAAACATCGAATTTCTGCGGCGTGGCGGGAGGCAGGCTTACGATCTCGTGGCACGGCAGGTAGTGGAACTTCGCAGTCGAACCCTCCTCGTTGTAGGCCGTCACTTCCTTGCCGCAATCGCGCAGCCAGAGGGCAAAGGCAATGGTCGATCCCAGCGCGTCGGCATCGGGGCGGATATGGCTGGCAACTCCCACCGTGCGGGCATCGCGAAGTGCATCTGAGATGATGTCAAAGTTCATTTTCGTCATTTGGCAATTCCTCCTTTAGGCCGAGCTCATCCATGATGTCGATGACCCGGGTGCCGCGCTCGATGGCGTCGTCGAGGCGGAAATTCAAGTGGGGCGTGTGTTTCATTTGCACGCGGCGGGACAGCTCGGTCTGGAACATGACTCGGTGGTTCTCAAGGGCCTCCATCGCCTTGCGGCGTCCGGCGGGCGTGCCCAGCGCGGAAATAAAAATATGGGCCTGCTTGAGGTCGGGAGTGATGTCTACATCGCTTACGGTCACGAGAGTGTTTTCAAACTCCAGCTCGCGGCGAATGATTACGCCGATTTCGCGTTTCAGCACTTCGCATACCCTGACGAGTCGGTTTTTCATGGCACTGTTTGTCCGGACGAGGTCTTCAGCCTGCGGTCGGTCGTGGGATTAGGATTAAAGTCTACAGTTGCTGCGCGATCTTCTCGAGCGTGTAGCACTCGATGATATCTTCGGGCAGGTATTCCGTGAAATCACCCAGCTTGATGCCGCATTCGAGACCCGAGCGCACTTCCTTAACCTCGTCGGCGAAGCGGCGGAGTGTGGCGATGCCGCCGTCGTAAATCGGCTGGCGGCGGCGCAACACGCGGGCTCGGGCGCTGCGGGCGATCCGGCCATCAATGACAATGCAACCGGCCACCTTGCCCTTGGTGAGATCGAACACCTGCTTGACCTCGGCGTGGCCGATGATGGCTTCGCGGTGTTCCGGCGCGAGCATGCCGCTCATGGATTCGCGGACCTGGTCGAGCAATTCGTAAATGATGCTGTAGAGCTTGATCTGAACGCCCTCGCGCTTGGCGGCTTGCGCGGCGCTGTTCTCGGTCTTGGTGCCAAAGCCGATGATGACGGCATTGGACGCGCTGGCCAGAAGGACATCGGACTCCGTGATCGGGCCGACGGCGCTGTGGATGATATCGAGGGTGATTTTCTTTTGAGGAATCTCCTTGAGCGACGCCACGACGGCTTCGAGCGAGCCTTGCACATCGCATTTGACGATGGCTTTGAGCGCGGGCTTCGACTCGGAGGCGATGCTGGCAAAGAGGTTTTCCAGCGTGGTGCGCTGAGGTGTGGAAAGTTTGGTGTCGCGGAGATCGGCCAGGCGCTCTTCACTCAGAATTCGCGCGGATTTTTCCGAATCCATCACGACCAATTCGTCGCCCGCATTCGGGAGTCCGCTCAATCCGAGGATTTTCACCGGCATCGAAGGACCAGCCTCCTTGACGGGTTTTCCAAGGTCATTGATGAGTTGCTTCACCTTGCCCCAGTGGTTGCCACAAATGAAGACATCGCCTGCTTTCAAGGTGCCCATGCGAACGATCACAGTGGCTGTCGGTCCGCGGCCTTGCTCGACCTGGGCTTCGATGACTGTGCAGCGGGCGTCCAAGGACGAGCTGGCTTTGAGTTCCAGCATTTCCGCTTCCAAGAGCATGGAGTCGAGAAGGTCGCTTATGCCGGTGCCTTTTGTGGCGCTCACCGGAATGCAGATCGTTTCACCGCCCCAATCTTCGGGAGTGAGGCCTTTTTCCTGCAACTGGGTGCGGACACGGTCGGGATTGGCCGAAGGCATGTCGATTTTGTTGATCGCCACCATGATTTTGACCTTGGCGGCTTTGGCGTGGGAGATCGCTTCGAGCGTCTGCGGCATGAGGCCGTCATCTGCTGCCACAACAATAACCACGATATCCGTGACATTGGCTCCCCGGGCGCGCATCGCGGTGAAAGCGGCGTGGCCGGGGGTGTCGAGGAAAGTGATTTTTTGGCCATTGCGTTCGACGCTGTAAGCGCCGATGTGCTGGGTGATGCCACCGGCTTCACCGGCTGCGACGCGGGCCTTACGAATGGCATCGAGAAGGGATGTTTTGCCGTGGTCCACATGACCCATGAAAGTGATAATCGGGGCGCGAAGCTGGAGTTCGTCGATCTTGGCTGGCTCGGGAGCTTTGGGAACCTCGACCTTCGCTTCGACCTTATGATGTCCCTTCGATGTATCCTTGCGCTCACGCTCGAAAACAAAGCCATGCATATCGCAGACCTTTGCGACGACATCCGCCTCAACAGTCTGGTTCAGATTCGCAAAAATCTGGAGCGACATCAGGTCCTTGATGAGCTGGAAGGGCTTGAGACCGAGTTCCTCGGCCAGCGCCTTTACGGCGATCGGAGGCTTAATGTTGAGGACTTTTTTCCCCGACAAATCTGCACTGGACACCTCGAGCTCGGATTCCTCGTTAGCGGGTATCTCTTCTGCAGGAACTGATTCAGGAATCGGCTCTGGTTCAGGCGGAGGTGGCGTTTGCGAGACCGGCGTGGCTACGAGAGGCTTGATGAAAGGCTTGAGGCCAGGCTTATCGGAAGTTTTTTTTACTTTTTTAACCGGCTCGAGCAGGTCGACCGTCGGACCCTGAACCTTCGGTTCGGGAGCTGGGGTGGCAGATGGCGCGGGAGTTTCAGCGGAGCGTGGAGTGCGCGTGGAGCGCGAGGATCCTGCTGGACGCTTCGTGGCGGCCGGCTTCTCCTCGGTGGTTTTTTTCTTTGTTTTCTCTGCCATGGTAAATTGCGAGCCGGGGGAACGTTTTCATACCCCTCAGGCGGCGGGAGTTTTTTGTGTAGCCTGTGCCGCTGCGAGGATTCGCTGACCGGTTTCGATGTCGGAACCGAGCGCCTCGGCGATGTCCTCTGCGCCGGCCAATTGAATGACCTCGATGGAATTCATGCCGCCTGCGGTTAGTTTGAGGGCCTCTTCCTCGGAAACTCCAAGAATCTCAGCAAGCGAGTGGGCGGCCTCGTCAGTCTTGTGCTTGAGGGCTTTTTCCTCGCGTTTGTCTTCTTGAATATCAACTTCCCATCCGCACATTTTTGCGGTGAGGCGGGCGTTCTGGCCTTTGCGTCCGATGGCAATCGATAGGTCTTCCTTCGGCACAAGAACCTGAATGATTTTTTTCGCTTCGTCGGCGGTGATGGATTTGATGTTAGCCGGCTTGAGCGCGGCGCTCACGAATTTGAGCGGGTCGGCATCCCAGCGGATGATGTCCACTTTCTCGTTGTTGAGTTCGCGGACGATATTTTTGACGCGGGCTCCGCGCATGCCGACGCAGGCGCCTACGGGATCGACCTTCGGATCGGCGCTGTGGACGGCGACCTTCGTGCGGAAACCTGCTTCGCGGGCGAGGACCTTGAGTTCTACAGTGCGGTCGGCAATTTCGCTGACCTCCAGTTCAAACAAGCGGCGGACAAAATTCGGATGGCTTCGGGAGAGAATGATCTCCGGTCCGCGGTTGCCGCTTTCCACGGCGACGACATAGGCGCGCAGGCGGTCGCCGACATTGTATTCCTCGGTGAGCACGCGCTCGCGGGATGGCATGACGCCTTCAAATTTGCCAAGATCCACGATCACATCCGAACGCTCGAAGCGGCGGACGGTGCCGGTCACGATCTCTCCGGTGCGATCCTTGAACTCATCATAAATCATCTCCCGCTCGATCTGGCGGAGGCGCTGGTTGATGGCCTGACGGGCCGCCTGTGCGGCGATGCGGCCGAAGTCGCGTGGCGTCACCTCGACATCAAGCTCTTCACCCGGCTGGGCGTCTGGCTTAATGGCGCGAGCCTTGGAAAGGAGAATCTCTTCATGCGGACTCGATATTTTCTCAGCCACGATAAGCTTCGCCATGGCGCGAATGGCGCCGCTTTGCGGGTTGATCTCGATGCGAAGCTCGCGGGTGCCCGAGGTGAAACTTTTTTTCGAAGCCGCCAGGATGGATGTGGAAATAGCCTCCACGAGGACATCGCGTTTGATGCCCTTCTCACGCTCCAGCAGGTCCAGCATTGTGATGAGTTCGGAATTCATAAAATCGTTTCTGCCGAAACAGAAAGCGACGAGCTGTAGCCACAGCGCTTTCCCCTTCGGAATCGGTCACTATGGCGAGTCATCCAAGTCGGGTCAAGCGGCAAGGGTATTAATTTGATGCAAAAATCCCAGTGGGCCACGGTTCGGAGGGGCTTGGGGTTTGCATTGCAGGGGCCGCTTCGGATACATCCCAATCATGCGACCCGGATGGCTCGGATTTTTTTTCTTCGCTGGCATCGTCTGCCTGCTTACGGCAACCGCCTGTCGGAAAAGCCAGACACCGACCGAACCCGATGTTCCCGCACCGAATCCGATTTCCAATGCCGTGTCGGCGCCGGATTTTTCACGCAATGCTCTTTCAATCCACCACGCGGCCCAAGAAATGGCGCTGGACGGGTTTCAGTTCGGCAAAAACCATCTCGGCTGGCCCTATGAAGTCAGCGCGAATTCTGCGGCGGGTTACTTTGAAAAACTGATTCGCGAGGGATTCCTCCCCTCCGAGGCCGGCGAATGGTCTGATCAAGAGTGGATGATCGCGAATCTGAGCGATGCCGACTCGGGCGAAACCGCATTTCTTAAACTCGTGCAACCCGATAAGACCATCCTGCTCGTCCGCAAGGACGGGCAATGGGCGGTTTTCCGTGATGAAACCGGTGCGGCGGCTTTTGCTAAAACGCCTTCCCGCGACCCTGCCTGGCTTCCCTGATGAAAATCACACCCCTCCTTGCTGCTGCTGTCGTTTTTTCGCTCGGAGCCTGCACGCACCCGTCTGGCAACAAGCCGCTCGCCCCGCCCACTTCTTGGCTTGGTGGCCTGGGTAAGTTCCTCCCTAAAAAAAAGCCGCGCCCGCCTGCCGCCACACCGGTGAATTGGGCCGGCACGATCCAGTTGGTGAACACGGCCGAAAATTTCGTTCTGATCGAGTCAGAGTCCGCCACGCCGGTCATACCGGGCGAGAAATACCTCTCCGTTCAGAATGGACGCGAATCTGGGACATTGCGCATGACATCGCTCAAAGCGCATCCCTTTCTCATCGCCGACATCGTGTCTGGCAACCCATCCACCGGAGATAAAATCTACATCCCGCGTCCAGCCTGGTCGGAACCACCCGGCGGCCGTGCGGATTCATCGACCGCAACCCCTGCGGCGGGGTCCGCGCCGTAAAATTATTAAGAAAATATCGCCAATTTCCGACATCCTGACTTTGCGGGAAGAAGGATGGTGTGATTGGGCGGTAGACGAGGCGGAGGACGATTCCAGGATAGCAGATTTCTGTGGCGTTGAGTTCATGGCAGATGGCCTCGAGGGTCGCGTCGTGGATGGGGTTGGCTTGGCCGTGGATTTCGACGCATAGTTCGTTTTGAGATGGGGTGGGGCGCAGGATTTGGCTTTGCTGGCGGATGTGGATTTCGTCTCTGAGGAGGAGTTCGAGGCAGTGGGCTTAGGGCAGGTTGTGGCTATGGTCTTCCAAGAGGCGCACGTCGCGGCTTTGGTGAAATTCGGAGAGGGCAAGTGTGCGGGGCGGTTGGTCCAGTATTTGACGGCGGCGGTGACGGTGGAGGCCCTAGCGGACCCAGACTTTTGCTGTCTGTTCAAGCGAGGCTCCCATGAATACGGGGAGCAAAACTGACTGACAGAGGAAAAGAGTGGCAGCGCATTTGGTGCTGTTGACGATTTCTTTAGCCTTCTTGAAGAGGCTTGTGTCGATGGTGGGGGTTCTTGCCATTCACGCAATGAAGCAAAATACATCTCATCTTGAAGAAATGAGAATTAAGCTTTGACTTCTCAAAATAAAAAACGAACATTCGTTTTTTATCTTCCATCAATCGCCATGCCTAAACTCACTTCCGAACGTTACGAAAAGCAGAAGCTCGCCATCCTCGATGGGTGCATGCGCTGCTTCGCCCGAAAGGGCTTCCACAGCACTTCCATGCGCGACCTCTGCGAATTCCAGTCTCTCAGCGTTGGTGCTCTCTACGGATATTTCGATTCCAAAGAAGCGATCATCAAGGGCATTATTGATCTGGATCGCGCCCGCTGGGAGGCAGCGGTGGCGGAAATTCCTCCAGCGATGCCTTTCTCCGAGGTGATTGCCACCCTTGGCTCGATCGCAGAGCAGGGGTGCGCGAATCGAGATGAGCTCGCCATGTTCTTGCAAATCACGGCTGAGGCCACCACCAACCCCGAAATTGCTCTTGTCCTTAAGAAATACTATGCAGTGCTTACTAAGCGCATCGAAACGCTGATCTGCTTTGCTATTGAGAGGGGCGAGATTGACGGATCCATCCAGCCACACGAGGCGGCCGTCTTCATGATCGCGTGCGTTGACGGGCTGATAGCCCGGATGGCGTGCGATCCTGGCCTGGACTCGCGCGCGTCCTCCCGGCTTTTCCAAACATGGATCTGCACTGCATTTGATCTGAAAATCAAGGGCCCGATGAAAAAGCCAGCAGCCAAAACCAAGGAGGCCAGAGGGCGATGATTTCGATGGCCTTTACGATGTTGAGTCACGATGGTCCAAAGTTTCTTGCGATGGTCTTGGCCATTGCGATGGCGGCATTTTTGACGCAAAACCAAGCCTCGTTTCTTGTTAGTTTCCTCGCCATGTCTGGTTCCCAGATTCGCGATGTGCGGGAAGCCGATCTTTGGGTTATGGATTCCTCAACCGAATGCTTTGATCAGGCTAAGCCGCTCAAAGACACGGCAGCTGAGATTGTGCGCGGTTTTCCTGGCGTGAAGTGGGCCTTGCCCTTGCTCAAGGTAGATGCCCTCGCCCGCACGGAAGCCGGAAAACTGAGTATGGTCACCCTCTTGGGAGTGCCGGAGCAGAGCAAGGTGGGGGAACCGCGGATGAAAATTGGCGACAGTTCGGTCCTTGACGAGCGCGATTCCGCAGTTATCGATCCAGGCGGCATGGCCCTCCTGTATCCCGGCGAGAATTTTCGCCCCGGAATGAGGATTCGCATCCATGATAAATGGCTGCAAATTAAAGGAGTCAGCAATGCGTCACCTCCTTTCACCGGATTCCCGATCATTCATGTAAGTCATTCCACTGCCATCCAACTTAATCGGGCCGAAAGCCGATGCACAACATTTGTTGTCGGTCGTTTCGAAGCCGACGCGGATCGGGGGAAAGTGACGCGCGAGATTCGTGCGGCGACTGGTTGGAAAGCGTTCACCCGCGAGGAGTTTGAGGCGGCCAGTTCCCAGTTCTACGCGGACCAGGGAGTGCCACACCTCTTCTACATCACCATCACCGTCGGGCTGATCGTTGGTGCCGCATTTTCAGGGCAGACTTTTCTGATGTTTGTCAAAGAGAACGCCCGCGCTTTTACGACACTGAAGGTGCTCGGATTCACGCATGGACAATTGGCGGTTATGGTGGCCACGATG
>JAPLTI010000252.1 GCA_026398285.1 Verrucomicrobiota bacterium | reverse complement strand
GCAGGCGCTTGGCGGCGGAGAATGCGGCGCGCTGGCGGCGGGCAAGGTGGAGGAGGAGTGCTTCGATATGCTTGCAGGTGCCCAGACCATTGATGCGGAAATCCGTGCAGGTGCAGGAAAATTGCGCGGTGGCGATGTCGCGGATTTCGGCACGGTAGGACATGCCGCTGGCGGAATGGATTTCGAAGTTTGAAAAGATGGACTCGCCGGGGTCGAGGTTTTCGATGCGGAAGGTTTCCTCGCGGGCGCGGACACGGCGCTTGAGAATTTCGTCTTGGTCGGAGGTTCGCCAATCACTCGCGGGAGGAAGTTCCGGGGCGGCGTGTTTTTTTGTGGAGCGCTTCATGCGGGATGGGGGGATTTTTTAGAAAGCAGCGGCGGTGCTGGAAATGAAAAAGATGCGCGGCAGGTGTCGGGCGGTGCGTTTTTTGAATGTGCGGATCAGCTTGCGCGGTTTTGAGCGGAAAAGAGCGGTCGGCTTTGTAGCGCTCGCGGGAAGGCCTCAACACAGCGTCAGTGCTCTAAAGATGCAAATACATCAAACTAGGGGTCAGTGTTCATTTTCTTTCATTTTTAGTTTGCGCGTTTCGTTTTCCTCTGCTGGAGTTCCGCCATGGCGCGAAGTATTCGATTGGAATTTGAAGGAGCTTTTTACCATGTGATGGCTCGAGGGAACCGGAAGGCGGCGATTTTTGTGGATGATCACGACCGGCGGTTTTTTTTGCAATGCCTTGCTGATGTTTGTGAAAAAACAGGTTGGCTTGTGCACGCTTGGGTGTTGATGGAAAACCATTACCATCTTTTCATCCAAACGCCCGAGGCGAATCTGGTGGAGGGTATGAAATGGCTGCAAAACACGGTGCTGGGGACGATGGGGGTGGAGGATACGGCTCAGGGTCGGAAAAAAATGGTCGAGCGCCTGGACAAGCGTGCTGCCGAGGAGCGGGAGCGGAGCGGGTTTGTGGCCGTGGATGCTGGTGCCGACAAGCGCGGAAGTCATTTGCGACGGGGCTGGTATTGGGGAAAACAGGCGTTCGCGGAGAAGTTGATGAAGCTCGGCGAGGCGGCGATCGGGCGAAAACGCAAGGCGCGCGGCTATGATGCGAGTCCCGAAAGGAAGGCTCACGGGGAGCAAAGCGCGCTGGTTCTGCTGGAAGAGGGATTGCGATTGGCAAAACTCACCAAGGATGAGTTAGCCGGGTATCGTTGCACCGAACCGCGTAAGGTCCTGCTTGCATGTTTGCTGTGGAAAAAGACAACGGTTTCGCAGGCGTGGATCGCCGAGCATTTGGGCATGAAAAACTCGGCCAATGTGAGCAGGGTGGTTCACCGTATGGATTTATCGCGGCTTGAGGAGAAGGTTTCAGAGGAGCTGTGGCGGTTTGTTGGGGTAAAAATGAAAGAAAATGAACACTGACCCCCAGTTTACATGGTCATCGCTTTCACCATGAAGGAAACCGCGAACGAGGCGCTTCGGTAATTGCACCAAAAACCAAAGGCGGTTTCTTTGAGAAAAGGTTGGCGCATTGGCGGGGCGGTTCGGATAACGGGGATATGAAACTTCAGCAGAATCAGATTTGGCATAAGGGGAGCGAGTATTATCGGATTGTTCAGTTGGGGAGGTTGGAGGTGCAATATAAGATGATGACGGATCCTTTGAGCGGGCGGGGGCCTCATGAGCAGGTGACGAAGAAGGAGTTTTGCCGGTTGCTGAAGGGGGCGGTTTTGGTGGAGGGCTTGAGCAGTCAGCAGGAACAGCAACAGCAGTGATAAAAAGGCCGGGGGCGCGCCGTGTTTGCGGAGCGCCCCCGAGGGGTTGATGGCTGTAAGCCGGATTCTGTCCAGCGGGCGGCTTGCGCCGACTGCCTGGACGGTCATTTGTCTCACTCCACGCCTTGCGGCGGGGAGGGGTCCTTGCGGACTGCGACCAATACCCGGAGGGTGTCGCCGCTTGCGCGGCGTGTTGGGCAGGCGACCCGATCCCTCCTGTTCTGTCTTGCACCGCATGGGGTTTTTCGTGCCCCCTTGCTTACGCTCGGGGCGGTGGGCTTTTACTCCGCCTTTTCACCCTTGCCGCCCGGTTTGCACCGGGGTGGGCGGTATGTTCTCTGTGACACTTTCCGTCGACCGGGACTTTGGCCCCGGCCCCCCGCGCATTCTACGCGGCATGCTGCCTTGTGGTGTCCGGACTTTCCTCTCCAAGCGGGCCTTGCGACCTGCAGGGAGCGACCGTCCGCCATCGGTGGATAAGGTAAACGCGTGGCGGGGTTTTTCAAGCGGTGATCGTGTGCATTTCGATTTTGCGCGAGGGCGGATCGGTGATACGCATACGCAAATGTCGAGCACTGATCATCTGGCGGACCGGGCGGCGAGGGCGGAAAAAATCATCGCGGCGCCTGAAAATTTCAAGGTGTGCGAGGGGTGTGAATCCATCGTCACCATGCGGGTCACCTCATGTCCGAATTGCCATGGCTACCGCTTCGACGAAGCGCCGGAGCGGGTGGTGGAGCAGGCGAGGATGCTGGCCTCGCGACCCCAGCAGAGTGTGACGGCGGAGGATTTGTCGTAGGAGGAAATCCCGTGGCCGAGATCAAAAACAAATCCGGTGTTGCGGGAATGGCGGTTTTAGCGCTGGGCGTTGTCTTTGGAGATATTGGCACGAGCCCGTTGTATGCGTATCAGATCGCGGTGAGTCTTGCGGGTGCGCAGGCCGCACTGGGCGTGGCTTCGCTGATCATTTGGACGCTCTTTTTGGTGGTGTGGGTGAAATATGTGATGTTGGTCATGCGGGCCGACTATCACGGCGAGGGCGGGATTTTCGCGCTGATGGCGCGGATTTTTAATGGGCGCCCGACGGGTGCTGCGAGCCGGGGATGGATGGCGTGCCTGCTGGTGTTTGGCGCGGCGTTACTCTTTGGCGACGGGGCGATCACTCCGGCGGTTTCGGTGCTGAGTGCGGTCGAGGGCCTGGCGAGCGTGAATCCGGCTTGGGGCGTGTATTCGTTGCCCTTGGCTGTGGGAATTCTGGGGGTGTTTTTCTTTGTTCAGCGTTTCGGCACGAGTCGCCTGGGAGGCGTTTTCGGGCCGGTGATGTTGGTATGGTTTCTGGTATTGGCGGTGTTGGGCGTGGTTCATATCGCAGCGTGTCCGGAGGTCTTGCAGGCCTTGAATCCGCTGCACGGGGCGCGGTTGCTGGCCACGGGTGGCTGGGGAGCATGGGGTCTGGTGGGTGCTGTCGTGCTGGCGGTGACGGGTGCGGAGGCGCTCTACGCCGACCTCGGGCACTTTGGCCGGAAGCCGATCGTGGCGGGTTGGAGGCTGATTGTTTTTCCCTCGCTGATTTTGAACTATCTCGGGCAGGCGGCACTTGTGATGAAAACCCCGGCGAATGCGGCGGAGACGAATCTGTTTTTTCTTATGATTCCGGAGGGTCACTTGCGCGGGGCGCTTGTGGTGTTGGCCACGGCGGCAACGATCATTGCCTCGCAGGCTTTGATCAGCGGGGTGTTCTCCCTTGCAAGTCAGGCGATGGATCTCGGGTATCTGCCGAGACTCTATGTGCGGCACACGAGCGCAGAGACGCGCGGGCAAATTTACATCCCTGTTTTGAACAGTCTTTTTGGCATTGCCTGCATCATGCTGGTGCTGGGATTCCACACGGCGGATGCGCTAGCCGGGGCTTATGGAATCGCTGTGACGGGGGCCATGGCTGTGACATCGGTCGCCTTTTTTGTGGTGAAGTGGGCGGAGCCTAGCGTGTCGCGCGTCTGGGCCGTGGGCGTTTTGATCGGCCTGTTGAGTTTGGATTTGCCGTTGTTTGGGGCGTGTCTCACGAAAATCGCGGATGGCGGCATCGTGCCTCTGGCCCTTGCTTTCGCGGTGGCGGCTGTGATGCTCACTTGGCGGAAGGGTCGGGATTTGGTGCATGGGCACTTGCTGGCAAGCCCGCTGGGACTGCAGGAGCTGGCCGCGCGGATGGATACCGAGAATTTTCGCCGTGTGCCGGGAACGCAGGTTTACGTGATGCGCCAGATCGATCCGGAATTCTCGGTGGCACGGATTCTCGAGCAATACCGGCGCACGCAGGTTCTGCCGGAAAATGTGGTGATTCTCTTGCTCGATGCCGGGTGGGGAAATCCTTTTGCCGAGGCTGAAAACATAACGATCAAAAAGCACTCCGCTGGTCTTTGGGAGGCGAGTGCGCGGCATGGTTACATGAACGAACCGGATGTGCCCTTGATTTTGCAAAAGTGTGCCGAGCAGGCTGGCGAGGGGGGATGGAGGACTCCTGTGTTCCACATCCTCGCGCAGGAGTTGATCGTCACCTGTTCAAACAAGCAAATGAGGCGCTGGGAAAAAAAGCTTTTTGGATTCCTGTCGCGGAATGTCCTTCCAGGCTCGGATTACCTGAACATTCCGCCTGACAGCCTCATTGTTTACAACTGGTTGCTGCGGCTTAATCCGGCGGAGGGATCTGCCGCGCGGTGATCTGCTGGTTGTTGGCTGCGGGAGTCAAGTTGCCGGCGTAGTTTCTGCCATGCGGTGGTCTCGGCATCGCTCGCCGCGCTCCAGTTTTTTGCGGCTGCGAGACGCCTGGCATGCGCAAAGTCCGAGGCAGCGGCTTGATAAGCCTGTGCCGCGCCGCCGTGGAGTAGAGCGAGTTTTTCGGCGATAGCTGCGGCGAGTTGGCGTTCCTTCAAGCGGTCGCGCGCGAGGGACCATGTGAAGAGTTCGAGCCTGGCGATGATCGCTGGATCGAGATTCGAGCCGGTTTGCTCGGCGATGATGAAAAATGTTTTTTCTAAAAACGGCAGGGCCTGCTCCTCGTCGGCTTGATCCGCCGCGTCGGCAAACGCGCGGTGAGCTTGGAGAATGCTCATGGCTGCTGACAGCGCGGGGAGAGGAGGGATGCGGTATTGGCCTTCGAAGATGCTGTAGAGATCGAAGAGGGCTTGTGTTTCCTTGCCCGCCGCAGCGTGTCGCCAGGCACTGGTTTGCAACTCCGCCATCGAGGTGGCATCAAACCCGGAAAGCGAGCTGCTTCGCGGCCAAAACAAATACCCGCCCAGCGCGATGAGGACGGCGAGCGAAAATTTGACGACGAAGCGCACAGGCGTCAGTCGCGATCAGAGGCAGAGCCGCTCGTAGAGAGCGTCGAGTGGCAGCTGGAGCCCGATGAAGAACTCGCCGAACTCGGCGTATTGCGCGCTGACCTCGTCGAAGCGCATCTCATAGACGATCGCTTTAATGTCCGAAGTTGTCTTTGCAAAGAGGGTCACGAACCACTCCTCGTCGTCGAGGCCGGTCGAGCCTGTGATGAGTTGGAGAATGCGGCCCGAGTAGGTGCGGCCGACGCGGGCGTGGCCGGCCATGAGTTTTTTGCGGGCATCGAAATCGAGTGCATACCAGTTTTGCCCAGGCGCGCGGCGTTTGGACATCGGGTAGAGGCAGACGACCGGCCAGTCGGGGAGGTTCGGCTCAAGGCGGTCCTTGAGATATTTCGCCATGCGGGCGCTGAAGGCCTGCATCTTCTCGTCGAAGGCCGGCGTGCCGGGAGCGAGTTTTTCCTCGGCTTCGAGGGAGGCGGCGTATTCTGCGTCACTGGTGGTGTATTCGCTGCGCTCGGTCATCGAGAGCCAGCTGAAGGTCGGGGTGAGAATATCGGGCCCGAGGGCGCCCGCGAGACGCTTGGAGAAGGCGTCGGCATTTTGGAGATCGGGTGTGAGCAGCATGAAGCCGAGATCGGCTTTCGGAGTCACCATGCTGAAGAGGAGGAGTTGGGTGCCGGGCGTCGCGCGGATTTCCCGAACCAGTTCGGCAAGGGCGGTCTTGGCCGCGATGCGGGAGGATTTGTTGAGGAGTTCCCATGCGGAATACTCGACGCGGAAG
>JAPLTI010000317.1 GCA_026398285.1 Verrucomicrobiota bacterium | reverse complement strand
TGCAGATTGTGTTGCGCCGAGAGCAGGCGCTGAATGCGGTTGCGGAGCATCGTGCGCTGACGGACGAAAAAACATCTTTGCCGCAACACCTCCTTGCTCTGCCGCGTGCTCTTGCTTGGAATATGGACTGTGGAAATCAACTCGGCCTTCAGAAACTTGGCCAACATGTAGGCGTCCACTTTATCGGTCTTAACCTGCGCCTCGGCGATAATGCGCATCTTGTAGGCATTGGCCAAGACGATGTCCTTGTGATCCATGTGCGCTTCAAGAATCTCATAAAGCCAGTGCCAGTTCATCGTCGTCTCAAACACCACGCGGCATCCGGGATAGCGCTTGAGCAAGTGCTCAAATCCGACCGGAACTTTGTGTTCGATTCGCCCGCGATCCAAGACCGTATTCCTCTCGTCGATGACGCAGAAGACGCTGTAGTGCTTATGGAAGTCGATGCCGATATAAAACGGCCCGCTTGCTTGTTGTGTGGTTTGACTCATAGCCTCCCATTCTACAACATCGATTTTATGCGCTTCGGAAGCTCAAAATGACCGCAGAGCGAGGCTGCAAAAGGGTTTCATGTCATCTGACCCCTCAAGCATTCACCCCGCCCGTGGGTTGCTGAAATGAAGATTGTTACGAAACGCGGGGGTGACCCCTTTTCCCCTCAACCAGCCCTTGGCCGAGCCACCGATTAGCTGAACGAGCCTATTAGAGACTTTTGATTTTGATGCTCTTGCTGAATGCGCTCGGAAACCCACAGCTTGATAAGAGACTGCCTGCTTACGCCAATCAACTTGGACTGCAAGTCCAACTTTTGAATGATCCACTCGGGAAAATCCACATTCACGCGGCGCGACTCCAAACCAGGACGATGTATGGAAGACTCGTCGATATAAGGAGTAATGTCCTCCCCGTCGTCAAAGCGCTGTTCAAATTCCTGTGCTGTTATTGTAGATGGATTCTTCATTTTGTCTTGTTCTTCTTACAGAGATGATTCGTGTTCGATCCTCTCTTTTCGTGAAAATGGCCGTCCAAAGCTTCCCGCCGAACTCCGCCACGAGACCGCTTCGTGGCTCGTCCGAAAAGCGTGCCACAAACTCGACTCGCTTAGGGTCGATCCATAGGGCTTTCGCCTCCTCGAAATCAATCCCATGCTTCGAACGGGCTGCAGCCACCAAAACGCATGTGTCTAAAACAATCCGCACACGACTTCTTTAAAAGGACCATCTCCTTTTTTACAAGCAAAAAAAAACGATTCCACGGTGGGAAATGTATGTAGTCGGCCAAATATGTGAATGTGTAAAACTGACTCTTCACACGTGCAGATATGTCAAGAATTAATTCCTTCTGACCCCTTTGACGCCTATCGAAACCATTGGTAGGGATGGCTCGCCGAGCCGTCCGACTCTCGCAGCGGCTTGCCAAGCCGGAGTCGAGCAGCGCATAAGCTGGTGCCACCAGGCGCGAAGGGCCATTCTTCCAAAGCGCGGCCCTTCAGGTTTCAGAGATCAGAAATTCGTTCTGAGCTCCGCAGGGGTTAAAAATGTCAAGAATTAATTCCTGACCCCTCTGACAAACCATTAATGCCTGACCTCAACTTCCCTCAAGCCAACCGCGCCCTTCCAGCTTTGGCATTTTGAAGATCGAAAGCTGCGCGTCCGGATAGCCGCTGCCTCTTTTGGGCATCCGCGAAAAGGCTCTCTAGGTCATGATTGTAAGATGCTGAAAGCTCGTCTTTGATTCTCCAAACCTCACGAAGCACTTCGTCTGATACATTGACTTTGGGTGGAATGGCGATTGTTTTCATTTAGTTATATCCATTAGTTCTTCAGGAGTGCATATTACAGGCAACTCATAGCCCTCACGCAAAGCCAAGCGGCGAAGACGCATTTGAATTGACGCATTCACCAGATGGCGAAAATTGAGAGAAAGCAATGCATCCAACTGATGAACGGTCGCAGTGGCAATATGAGCCGCATCACGATCAGCCTCCACAGGCAGAAGACCGCTCTTAATGATGTTTTGAGCAAACAATAGCACAGGCTGCGAGATTTCCAGCAGCGGCAGGGGTTCGAGCAAATCTAAACGCGCTTGAGCCGATTGTGGGTCGCCTGCACCAGCCTCATCAAGGACAATTTGCGAAGTAAACAATTCATGATCTCCTCGACAAGTCTCCCACCAGTAGCGTGTCATTTGCTGCCGGGCCATTTGAACAAGATCACGCGCTGGTCGAGACACCAGATAACTCGGGATCGTTGTTTCAACAAAAATCTTCAAACCAGATGAATCTTAATCAAACTCGCACCCATTGCAAGTCGATATTTCAACAAGGCGGACGCGGCGAAAGGAGTATCGACTGGACGAGTCGGCGATCGAAAAACCTGCTAGAGGGCGATGCTCGCTCCGAGAAGGAAGCCGGCACCACTCTTCCAGCACAGCCGCCCTTATCCCTCTACCGCGACAGCGCCTCAGCTTCCCGCTTTTGGAGCCACTCGCTACAGCTGCTCAGCAGCCTCCCATGTCAAGAATTAATTCCTGACCCCTCTGACATGCACTGAACACGGGGTTTCGCAGATGAAGGTGCCGTGGGCGGAGAAGCATAGTCGATTCACATTGGCATTCGAGGCGTTTGCGATCAAGGTGCTGCAAGCGAGTCGGAGCGTGGCGGCGGCCAAGGGGTTGCTGAGACTGAAT
>JAPLTI010000077.1 GCA_026398285.1 Verrucomicrobiota bacterium | reverse complement strand
GTGGATGTCATAAAAAGACCGATCGTCAGCAAAAAAATGCGCATGCGTAAGAATCGCGCCTTCGCTTTCCCGATGCAAGCACCGCTGGGAGTGGGCTCCTATTCCTGGCTTTTATCACTCGACAGGGAGGTCGTCCTAAAGATAAAGCACTTCCCATGGAACGCCCCGTCTCCTCCACCTCCACCTCCACCTCGTCTCCTGACTGGAATGCCATCGCGCGCGACCCCGACTTCAAGGCTCTCGTTTGTCGGAAGATCAAGCTGGTCGTGCCAGCAACGGTTTTCTTCATTGTCTACTATTTTGCTCTTCCAATCGGCGTCGGTTGGTTTCCCGATTTTATGAAACAAAAAGTGTGGGGTGATGTGAACATTGCCTACCTCTTTGCGCTGTCCCAGTTCTTCATGGCGTGGGTGCTGGCATTCATCTATGTGGTCGCCGCAGCAGGTTGGGACCGCAGCGAGCGCTCGCTTCTCGCCAAATTCGGATTCACCTCGGAGCATTGATATGAATTTCCTCCCTCTTGCCTCTGCCGCAGCGACCGACCACACCGCGCTTTGGATGTTCCTCGCCTTTGTGGCGGCAACGCTCATCATCACCTATTTCAGCGCCCGGCGCTCGACCGGAGCCAGCGCCTACTTTGCCGCCGGTCGCCGCATCACAGGCTGGCAAAACGGCCTTGCCGTGGCGGGTGACTACATGAGCGCGGCCAGTTTTCTTGGCATTGCCGGGATGATTGCCATGAACGGCTACGATGGGTTCCTCTATTCAGTCGGCTTCCTCGTGGCTTATCTCACGGTGCTCTTCATTGTGGCGGAACCTCTCCGTAACGCGGGCAAATACACCATGGCCGATGTGCTGGCCTACCGCCTGAGCCCGCGTCCGGTGCGCGCAGCGGCCTCTCTCAGCACGCTGACGGTTTCGATTTTTTACATGATCGCCCAAATGGTCGGCGCCGGCGTGCTTGTGCGCCAATTGATCCCTGGAGTGACTTACGAGGTTGCTGTGGTCGGGGTAGGGGTGCTCATGGTTGTCTATGTGGTTTTCGGCGGAATGCTGGCAACGACCTGGGTTCAAATCATCAAGGCCGTGCTTTTGATGACAGGCAGCGCATTCCTGACGGTGCTTGTGCTTCGCGAGTATCAGTTCGACATCGGCAAATTCTTTTCCTCGCTCTCCGCCATTTCCTCCACCGGACCGAATGGGGAAAAAATCGTGCGCGATTTTCTCACGCCCGGCCTCATTTTTAAAAATCCGTGGGATCAAATTTCGCTCGGCATGGCCCTCCTCTTCGGCACGGCGGGATTGCCGCACATCCTCATTCGTTTTTACACCGTGCCCGATGCCAAGACCGCCCGTGCGAGTGTTGTCTGGGCCATGATCATCATCGGCCTGTTTTATATCATGACGACCTTCTTCGGCTTCGGCGCCGCGAGTCTCATGGGGCCTGACTATGTGGCGGCCCACGGCGGAACGAACATGGCGGCCCCGGAACTCGCTCGAAAACTGGGGGGCGAAATTTTCTTCGCCTTCATTAGCGCGGTGGCTTTTGCAACGATCCTTGCTGTCGTGGCAGGCCTAACGATCAGCGCCAGCACAAGCTTCGCGCATGATTTTTTCACAAATGTCATCCACCACGGCAAGGAGCACCAACCCGGCGCCGAGGTGCGTGTGGCCCGCATCACAGCCTTCGTCGTCGGAGCGGCAGCGATTATTATAGCCATAGTCCTTGGGCCAGGGGTGAATGTGGCTTTTCTGGTCGGCCTGGCCTTCGCCGTCGCCGCCAGCGCGAATTTGCCCGTTCTCGTCTTCTCCATCTTCTGGAAACGCTTCAACACCGCCGGCGCGGTGACAGGGCTCTCGGTGGGCTTGTTCTCAAGCATCATTCTGATTTTGCTGAGTCCGGATATCATGAAGGAACATGCCATTTTTCCGCTGAAAAACCCCGCGCTCGTCAGCATTCCCATTGGCTTCCTAGCAGCCATCATCGGCACCCTTCTTTCCAAGGAGATTCCATCCGAGGATAAATTCACCGAACTCCAGGTCCGGGCCAATACCGGTCTCGGCGCGGAGAAGGCGACAGAGCACTGACGCGGAGCGTTTGGGGGGAGTAACCACGGATATCCCAGTCAACTGGGCTCTGCAGAAAAATGCCGATACAAATTCACTTGCTGCTTAAACAACAAAGCATTGCAATGCTCTTGGGAGATTGTTTTTGGCCACGCCCAAGGGAAGAATATTCAAGAATGATCAAAACATCGTTTGAATCCGTATCCAGCGGGGAATGCCTCTCACAGAGTCACCAAGGCACAGAGAAAACTACGCGCTCGGAGCGCCGATGTTCCCTCAGCATGATCCGCTCGCTTCACCGCAGTATGGGAATCTCTGCCCTTGTTTTCGTTGCTTGAACCTCTTCCGCACTATGCACGGCGAGATCCCAGCCTTGAATGCATTGACGGAGCAAGCCTTCCGGTTTAGGAAAGAAGGCAGATATGCCGCCCATCCTGTCGAAGCCGCTCTACGATATCACTGTGCCCAAGCCGAAAAATCCGGCTCGCAAAGCCACGGTGGCCTCGATTTTGAATCGGCCGAAATCCTCTACCGAGCAGGCGCTCAAGGGCTACGACTTTCTGAAATCCCAGAGCTCCCGCAAAGCATCCCGGAGCTGAGTCGTCTCGGCGCGGTAGATCGCGCCGCCCGTTCCCACTTACGGCATTGGGTTGATTCCCACGGCCCGATCTTTGAGGAATTCCTCTTCATCAAGGCTTGGGAAGCCCAGGGGCAAAGAGGCGGAGCGGAGCATCATGTCCACCATGACCAAGAGCAGGGGCGCTGGTTCAAGCGACTTCATCGGAGCCTGCACTTTACCACTTTGGGCGACTATTTTGACCGTCTCCGTTTGCATGAAGCGATCTTTCCCGAAACCGCCTACCAGCTGGAAGGATTCACCATCCATGCAAAAAATAAACACCTGGCACCCGTGGTTTCCCAACCGCATGTCGAGGTCAACACCTCGCTGCCTCCCGTCTCCAAGACCGAGACAGATGAACTCATGTCGGGACTTGGTTTCGCGCCTGTTCAGCTCCGGTATGATGGAATTCAAGATGACGAGTATTACGCCTATGTCCACCCTGTCTCAGGCGTGTTGGTTTTTGATTTGCACGACGAAAATGTGGTGCGATTGCAGGGAACTGAGGAACTCGTCGTCATTGATCCCTTCATTTGTTTGGCTCGTCGAGGCACATGGGCAGCCCTGAAACTCGCGGAGATCGGACTTCCCGAGCCCCCGGATGACCAGTTTGGAGGCATGGAAAAATCCGACTGATCAAAACCCAAACAATCGCCACTACGCCTTACTCCTTCTCACTTGAAACAAATGCTCCATTGTTTTCATTTCTATCAGCAGCCCGTTCAACTCGATAAAATGAATTCTTGAAAAACCGCCATGGCCGACAATATTGAAAATCATGACTTGGCGGGAAAACATTCAGCGCTGGAGAGCCCTCCCGGCGGAGAAAAAACTCCAGATTCGCTGGGAGTCGATTCCGCGCAGTGTGGCCGAGAGCATGGCGTTCGAGAGGGAACCTGTTCCGGAGGCGAGGATTCGCAAGACACTCGCCCAGATCGAACCACCCGCTTTGTTGAAACAGCGTTAGGAATCCTCAGCTATACGCAACTCGCCCCGCTGCTATCCGATCGCGTGACCGCTCTGGAAGCAGATGTGCTTAAAGGTGTGTTTTCTCGGGACTCGCTGGATGAAAACCTGGTTCTCAAGTTGCATAACAGGATCGCTGCTGACCTCGTTCCCGATTGGGCGGGACGCTGGCGTGACATACATGTCCGAGTGGGTCGACTCGAACCGGCTGCTCCGTTTCGAGTCCCGCTCCTCATGCGGGACTATGCTCGGGATCTCCAAGCCAGATGGGCAGGCGCACTGACCGAACAAGGCGACCTCTTGCTGGAATTCCTTGCCTTTGCCGAGGGGCGTTTCCTCACGATCCACCCGTTTCGGGATTTCAACGGTCGCACCATCCGTGTTTTCCTCTTGGAACTCCTCAACCGCCTCGATCTGCCCAGTGTCCGCCTTGCACCGCAGTCAGAATCCGAACGCGAAAAATACTTTTCTGCCCTCGAGTCCGCCGACCATTTCGACTGGCAACCGCTTGTCTCAATTTGGCGACAGCGCCTAACTGGAATTTGATTGGCCTGGAATCCCAGTGCCAAACAAAACCCAAGCCCGCTCGGCAATGTTGACTCGCTCGCTCCTGCTCTGCTCACCCTTTCGGCCAACTTTTAGTTGCTCTCTCTTCAGTTTTCCCAAGCTTTCGGTTCTCTTGCCTGCCCCTGTGCTCGATTGTGGTTCATTCTACTGTGTGCTGGTT
>JAPLTI010000133.1 GCA_026398285.1 Verrucomicrobiota bacterium | reverse complement strand
CGAGGCCGCTTCCTGCCCGTAGGCCCACGCGCCGGAGGATAGGCTACGAACCGGAGGCCGTTGGGGTCGACTTGCGCGGCAAGGCCGCCATTGCACCACGGAGAAACGCCGCTTCGCGGCTGAAGCTTGGGACGCCAAGGGCCTGGCGTGCCCTACCTAGGATTACGAGTGCCGCCAGGCGTCTGAAAAAAGGGACTACTCCTTGCGGATGGTTCTGAACACCGGTTGCAGGATCGGGTTGGGGTGTTCTTGGATTGTGGTGCCGATTATTTCGCCTTTCTCGTTGTAAATGGGCAGCGCCGTGCGAATCGGTGATCCGTAGTCGATAAATCCTTCGATTTCTGTTTCCTCGAATCCCGTGGCATCGATCGTCATGCCGGTTTGTCGTGTCTCGAATGCTGTTGGTGTTGCAGGTTGGACGACATAGCCGCCGTCAGCCTGTGGAGTGATGCGTGGCGGAGCGTATTGTGTGGCTACGGGAATTTCTCGGCCAACGAGCATTCTTGTCTGAACGGGAGCAGTTGCTCTCGCGGGTTCCCCAAGAAACTGACGGTTCCTACGGATTTCCTGCTCTTCCTCTTCGTCGGCAGTAGGAGTGGGCTTGGGAGTGGGTGAAGCCGCTGTGGCGTTTCCTTTGGTAATTTCTTGGGTGGGTTGCCCGGCATCCGCTTCGGGAGCGGCTAAAGCAGCGGTGAGGAAGGAAAAAGATGCCAATATAATCCAGCGCGGCGTGGTTTGGAAATTCATGACAAATGACATGGTTCAAACTCCGCCGTTACCGACCTCTTTGCAACTCATCCGAACTCGCCCGTTCGACAGCCTAGGCTTATTTGGCGTATTTGATCGAGCAGCCGTAAGCCTCGGTTTCGGGGGTGCTGACGGGCTTGCCTGCGAGGGTTTCCTCGATGGCTGCGGCGACGAGGTTTTTCGCCGTTGCGATATCCGCAGGATCGACGGATTTTTTGTCATCAATCGCCCCTTGGTAAACAAGGATACCGTCGGCGTTGATCACATACATCTCGGGTGTGCGCTTCGCGCCATAGGCGCGGCCGGTCGCGCCCGACTCGTCGATGAGATAGGCGGTGGCGGCGGAGTTTTTTTCAGTGCAGGCCTTGAGTGCGTCAGCGGGCGTTGCGTGGCCTTGCTGCTTGGGAGCCGATGAGCAGATGGCCAGCCACACGACGCCTTTTGCGGCGGCATCTGCCTGGAGTTTCTGCATGTTGCCGGAGCCATAGTGCTTCACCACGAATGGACAGCTGTAGTTGGTCCACTCCAGCACGACGACTTTGCCTTTGTAGTCGGAGAGGGAAACAGTCTTGGACTCGCAGCTTGGGAGAGTGAATGCCGGTGCGGGTTTGCCGATTTCGGCGTTAGCGTGGGCCCCTGTGATAAGTCCGAGTTCAGTGAGATCTTGACCCCATGTTGCGGGAGAGGGTTTGTCGATTTCGGCTTCGGCATGGGCCCATGTCGTGACTGCGAGAAGAAGGAGGATCGCTTTTTTCATAGGCCATAAAATTACACGCCGGGAGGCGGAATGCAAAGGCTTGGGTCAGCCGAAAGAGGACCGTAATTTTTTAAGCAGGATGCGAAGGCCTTGGGAAATATTCCGCAGAAGGCGTGGCAGAAAAATGAGAATAGCGGTGCAGACAATCACTGCCAGAAGCAGGGCGACGAAAGGGCTCCAGGCCAGCAAACCCAGTCCTCCGAGCACGAGTCCGTCCTCCACAAGGCTGAGGGCGATGTTCGTGAATGGCTCGGGCGAGGTGTTGGCTGCCAGGCGGGTTCCCGCTTTCGCCGTGTGAGAGGAAAACGCCATGCCACCGGCGAGCAGGGCCGCCACGACCTCAAAGGCGGGGTGCGCTTCTCCCATCGCGGCGACGGCGAGCGCGGCGGCACCGATGGGCCGGATGAGCGTGTGAATGGCATCCCACGCCGTATCGACCCAAGGAATCTTGTCGGCGCAGAACTCGATCGCATAGAGCGCCCCTGCGATGCAGAGGATGGTGGGATGTCCGAACACTTCCAGGCCGGCGAGCGGCGAGGGGAGCGTGACCCAGTCAAAATGCAGGGCGAGTCCCGTCACCAGCACGGTGAGGTAAAGATTCACACCCGCCAGCGTTCCCAAGCTCAGGGCGACGGCGAGCGTTTTGAGGACTTCCATGAAAACTGCGGCTCAGGCCGCTGGCAGTTTGAGACCGCTGAGCTTTTCGTAAGCCTCGATGTATTTTTCGGAAGTCTTGCGAACAACATCATCCGGCAGTGCCGGGGCAGGCGGTGTCTTGTCCCAATCGAGTGTCTCGAGGTAGTCCCGCACGAATTGCTTGTCGTAGCTGGGCGGATTGGTGCCGGGTTTCCACGCATCCGCCGGCCAGAAGCGCGAGGAGTCGGGCGTAAGGCATTCGTCGATGAGGATGAGTTCGCCATCGGCGATGCCGAATTCGAATTTCGTGTCGGCGATGAGGAGACCGGCCTTGGCAGCGTGGGCGCAGCCGTGCTCATACAGTTCAATGGTGTAACGCCGCACTTGTAGTGCGAGTTCGTCGCCTAGAACCGAACGGCATTGGTTCCAGGTGATGTTCTCATCATGCCCTGTCTCTGCTTTGGTGGCAGGTGTGAAGAGTGTTTCCGGCAGGCGCGAGGACTGCAGGAGGCCACCGCGAAGGTCGAAGCCGCAGGCCTTGCCGGTCGCTGAGTATTCTTTCCAAGCCGAGCCGGAGATGTAGCCGCGCGCGACACATTCCACCGGCAACGGGCTTGCTTTTCGCACGATCATGGACCGCCCGCGCAGTTGTGCCTCGAAAGGTTGCAAAATCTCGGGATAGGCCTCGAAGCGGGCCGTGATGAAATGGTTCGGCACGAAGTCGAGCACGCCATACCAGAAGAGGGTCATCTGCGTGAGCACCTCGCCCTTGCGGGGAATGCCGGTCGGCAGGATGCAGTCGAAGGCGGAGATGCGGTCTGTGGCGACGACGAGTAGGTTTTCGCCGAGGTCAAAAACTTCGCGCACCTTGCCGCTGCGGAGTTTTGGGATTCCTGGGAGTTGGCATTCGAGAAGCGTGGGCATGTGCGGGATCAGGGTTCGGGATTGGCTTCGATGAAGTTTCGGAACCACCTTCCGGCGGGTTCCAGTTCGAGCTTCATCTCTTTTTTATTGAAACTGGTGAGGCCGAAATTCGCGGCATAGCCCTCGGCCCACTCGTAGTTGTCTGTGAGCGTCCAAGGGAAGTAGCCGCGTATGTCGACCCCGTCCTCCATCGCGCGGCGCATCTGGTTCACATGCTCGCGGAAGTAGCGGATTTTTTTCTGCTCGCTCTGGGTGCCGATGCCATTTTCCGAGATGACGATTGGTTTCCCGTAGCGTTTGGAAACGGTCATGAGCACGGCGTGGAGGCCCTCCGGATCGATGAGCCAGCCGTTCTGCGTGTAGTGCGAGCTTTGCTCACCCTTCGGCCGCAGGATGAATCGGCGGGCGGAGGCGACTTGCGAGTAGTAGTAGTTCACGCCGACCAAATCCATGGTGTCGGCCACGCGGTCGAGGTGGTCGTAATTCTGGTGCTGCATCATGTTGTAGACGGCAAAGGTCGGATCCTGGCCGAATGCGCTCGTCCAATTCGGAAGCGAGTAAATGCCCATGACGAGGGCTTTCGGGTTTTGTTTTTTGATGATGCCTGCGGCCTCGCGGAACATCTCCACCGAGACGGTCGTGGCCTTTTTGAGGGCACCGGGAGTGACGAGCAACCCTGGAGGCCAGTGGCCACCGAAATAACCGATGTAAAGCGCTCCATTCGGTTCGTTCTGTGGAACCCACACCTTCACACTCGGCGAGAGCGCCTGCACCATGCGGGTCACATATTCCTTCCAGCGGGACTCCACATCGGGATGGAGAAAGCCGGACTGGGATTTTTTCTTCGAGTCGTAGAGCCAATCGGGGAAGGTGAAATGCCAGAGGGTGACGACCGGCTCGATGCCTGCGGCTTTGAGTTTGCGGGCCATTTCAGCGTATTGGCGAATCGCCTTTTCATTGAAGACCCCTGGCTGTGGCTCCACGCGGCCCCACTCGATGCCGAAGCGATAGTGGTTCACTCCAAGTTTTTTCAGTGCGGCGAGATCCTTGTCAAAACGCGACCAGGAGAATGTGGCGTCCTCGCCGCGCGGGGGGATATTTCCCTCCTCGGCGAAGAGGTCCCAGTCCGTCTTAAAATAGTTTGGCGAGTCGGGTGATTCGCCCCGGTCTTCATTTTGGAAGCTTGCTGTGGAGGTTCCCCACCAGAACTTGCCCGTTTTTAATGCAGTGGATTCGACGGATGCGGCGGGTTTTTTGTAGGGCTTCGGAGGCATCACACAACCCGCGAGCGCCAGACAGGGGAGGAGCGCAAGCAAGGCGCGATTCGTATTGAGTGTCATTGGCGCAGGCTTATAGTTCGCGGCCATGCTGTCATCAACTTTGAAATGGAGTGCGATTTTCCTCCTCTGCCTGACACCGGTCTTTTTGCACGGGCAAAACGAAGGCTATGCGGAACCGGATTCCATTTTGCTCAAGGATGGATCAAGGCAGCGCGGAGTGATTATTAAAAACACGGCCGACGCGGTTTTTTTGCAGCAGCGGTATGGCATTTCCGAATTTCCCAAATCCGGGATCGTTCGCATTTTCGACGGGGTCGATGTGGGTATGGAGTTCGTCGAGGCTGAACAAAAGGGCGACCTGCCTTCGTGGCGCGTCATGGTCAATGACATCCGCAACAACGATGCCATCAAGAGCCTCAGGCAAATTCCCGCGACGCACATCGATAACGGCTACTTGAAAAATGTCCCCTACCTCTCGTTTCGAATCAACGACTACATCGAGATGAATATTTACGGGAATCCCGATGACCCGGCGGCCATCGAGTTTGGCGTCTACGGGAAGCTTGCATCGAACGATAAAATGCGGCGCACCATTCGCAGTTTCATGGCGGGATTTTTGTCTTCGAGGTCGGAGGTTGGAGCCATTTATTCCATTCCCTTCACTGGTGGGGAAAAAAGCGCGGGTGACTTCCGGATTCGCATTACGCCTGCCTCCGCGCCCGATGCCTACGGGGCCTGGTGGATTTGTCTCTACAACCCGAAGACTCTTAAAGCCGCCCGCGTTGGGGATGCGGAATACGACAAAGCAACAATGGCTTTCGGGCAGGTGGTCGGCGCATCCGGCAAGGTGAGGAGCGGAGCTTGGAGCGAGGAGCATTTGAAGCGATCGCTTCGTGCCCATGATGGAGGTGACAGTGCTTCGCATTTTACTCTGGGATTTTTGCGTGAATCCGGCGGATGGCTCCGCATCTTTGCCCCGGGCGGCGAAAAAAAACCGCAGTAAAAAATCTGGAGTTTCCTCCAATTGCAGGCTATTGCTGGCCGCACTCGTATGCCTGCTGATTACTCCTCAAAAGATCAAAGCCCGTATTTGAATTTAACCAGCGATGAGGATGGTGAACTCGGCGACAAGGTGCAGCAGGTCAGGGCCGAACTCGAAAGCCTCAAGCAGAAACAGGAGGAGATCGAACGCGAGAAGGCCCGCCTAGAGGAACTCAAGAGACGGCAAGACAGCTTGGAGCAAGGCCGCTCAGACATGCTCGACAAGCTCACCCGCGCGCTGGTCGTCGTTCAGCGCGAGACCGAAGAGTCGCAAAAACGCGTTGAGCAGATGCACTCCATTTACGCATCTTTCAGTCAGCACCTCCGCCAGTTGGAGGACATCAATGCCCGCTCGTGGAGCCCGCAGGATTTGCCGCGCGAGTTGAGTAAGGCCCTCAGTTCCGTCGAGGATGCCCGGGCGGAATACATCAAGTCCCAAGCCAAGCTCTCGGTTGATACCTCATCCGAGATCACTCCTTCGTCCATGATGGAAGGCGATTATCCGGTCGAGGAGGATCGCTCTTTTAGCTACTGGTTGCGTAGCGGATTTGCTTTCACGCTCCCGATCCAAGTCATCGCGGTTGTTTTCCTTCTCCTTTACATCTGGTCTGCCACCACCGCGAAGTAACCCATGCGACTGAGAAAACCCAGCGTCTCAACAAAACTCACAGCAGAGGAACAACGCCTCTCGAAAGAGCAGCAGGCCACGCTTCGCCGCATGGAGGAGTTGGAGAAGGAACTGCAAGCCTATCCCAAGCAGATCGAGGAAAAGAAGGCCCGCAACCGCGAGCGTATCAAAATGCAAGCCGAGATGGCCGCACCTGCCCTCTCCCTCGGCGGTGCACGCTCGGCGCGAGGAAACTATCAGCCAGCGCGCAAACTTAAGAAACTTCCCGCCCGCGAATTCAACAGCGCCCGCATCAAGTTTCTCGGTCTCTGCCTCATCCTCGCCACGATCATTTTCATGCTCTGGCGCTCGATCCCGTCTTAATCGGTCTATTTGCTTTCGTTGGCCCTCTGGAGAACCGGAGCCGGTCCTCGAAAATAAATCCACTCCGCGCCGAGTTCGGTTGCGGTATCCAGCCAACCGCTTTCCCTGCGCAGCACAGAGCGGAGTTTGCCGAGGGGTTCCTGATAGCGCAGCCCGTGGCTCCAAAGATGGCCATCATAGCCACACACCACGGGATACCCGAGCAGGATCACCGGGTGGTTGAACTGGGGCTCCACGGCGATGCGCGTTCCCGGGGGCACATCACGCAAAGCCATGCGCGCACTGGCGAGTTCCGATCTCTTGGCCAATTCATACCCGTGTCTTCCATCAAGGCCCGCCACCAGCGAGATGGCGCCTGAGAAAAAAAGTGCCGCGCAAAGCGAGGCCCTGACAATCGGGGCGAGAGGCTCAATGATACGCGACCAGAGGAAGGGAGCCGCAACCAGCCAAGCCCAGATCAGGAGCTTTGTGTTGTCCCATTCCCAAGGGGCAAAGGCTATGAGGAAGCACAGGATGAAAACCCCGATCGCCACCGAGCAGAATGCGCGTGATTCCGCATTCCCTCGCAGAACGCCCTTCCAGATGAGCCAGATCAAAAGTGGAAGACTGATTCCGAAATTCATGACCCAGAATTTCCATCCACCGTCGCCTTGCATCCATCCCGGCAACCAGCGCATGCCGGACGCCGCCGAGAAACCGCCGGTAACGAACCAGACCGCTGCCGTCACGGGAACGACAGCCAGAGCTACAAAGACAAGCAAAGCTAGGCGTGATTTGCGTGCAAAAAGAAAAATCGTCGCCAGTGCGAGGCTCAGGAACAGGAACGCATGGACGCTGAAGAATGGCATCGTCGCATAGAGGAAAAACTGGACGCTACGGGGCAGTCCCGATCCCTCACGAAAAAAGTCATCCCTCCAAGCGCGTAGAAGAAGGAGTCCGCAGGGCAGGGCGTAAAGGAGTCCGCGTTGCGTCACAAGCATCGTGAGAAAAAAGTTTTTCCAAGCGAGTTCGGACTGGAAGTCCTGGAGTTGTCCAGTATGCAGAATCGCAAAGCCAGCGAGGCCCCCGTTGAAAAGAAACGCCGCGATGGCAAATGCACCGCCCCAGCGCCAAAGTGCCCAAGCCGTGAGCCCCGCGCCGACAAGGCCCGTCCAGATCAGCCCGCGCTCCACGGGGACGCCAACGAGGAGAAGCAGGCTGTTCCACAAATCCGCGCCCAGCGGGTAGCTCAATGGAACACCAGTGAGGATCGGGCTTGCAGGCCAGAAATCCACGCCGCCCGCAAAGTAGCGGATGAATTGAATGTGAAGCGAAATGTCACCGAGGTTGTAGGGCGAGAGAATCCGCCACTCGTCGCCGACTGGATAAATCAACCACAGGAAAGCCCGCAGCGACGCGATGGCGAAAATCACCAGCATCAAAACATCCCACGAGCCGGGATGGCAGCGCTTGTTCGAGCGGGTTTGACAGAACGCCCAGACACCTCCGGCCAAGCCTGTCGTCAATGCGACCGCTGCCATGTTGAAATTCAAACCACCAAAAGCGAACGCGAGACAAATAGCAGTGACCACACTTGCTCCAGTGGCGGTGATCATTCCCGCAGCCAGCCTGTCACCGCTCACGGAGTGGCTCCGGTTGATGCCTTGATCTCGGGCTCTCTGCCGAGAAGGTCTGAGAATTTCCGCGCGGAAAGGTAGGCCACGCATTCCTCTTGGCCGCTGCGAAGTCGGAACGGGAATTTGTAGTAGGAGTCCCTAAAGTTATTCTCCGCCTGCGAAGCGTTGGCGGCTTCGATGACGACAAAGTCCGCATCCCATCGCGCCGGCGGGGAATCTTTTTTAAAATACCCGACGCGGGTGAAGTCCCCAAAAATCCAGGGGAGGGGATAGTAGCTGTCGAGCATGATGATCCCCTCGAGTTGAAAACCATCCGGTTCGCTTTTTGCCAAGGCCAGCACAGGCTCGGTAAGGCGCTCGATATCCTTGTAGGTTTGCACATAGACATACGGCTCGCTGTCATCGGTGAAGCGGAAAAAATTCAGCTGGATCGTCATGTAGACCGAGGCCGCCAGCAAAGGCGCGGCAACCAGCCACACGCGGTCTCTCGCCACCCGGCCCGCCCACTCGCGCACCACTCCGCCGAGTGTCAGATAGAACGGCCAAAGCATCGAAACCACACACCACGGGGTTTTGTAGGGAATGATCGAATAGGCCAGCAGCGTTCCGCCCGCCATGATGGCCGTATAGCGGTAGCGGGCATCCGAGGGGAAAACATACCGCAGACAGGCAAGCAAACCCGCCAGTGCGGGCCATTCGTAGCGGGCCATCAGATACACCCAATACCAATTCAGCGGCCCAGCCAGATCGTAGGCAGTCTTTTCATGGCCGCCGGATTCCACGCCGGTCGAGACCCATGCGTGGAAGGTTTCATAGAGCCCGCTCAGCGAGCGGAAGTCCCGGAATGTGCCCGAATAGAAAAAAACAATCACCAGCACAGCAACTCCGCCGGCGAGAACCGCATCGTCGCGCGTCCATTGCTGCCGAGCCACAGGCCACACTGGGCGCGAAGGCACGATCATTTGATAAATCCAAAGACACAGCGCGGCGATCGCCATACAGCCGATGTGCAGCACATAGGTCTCCTTCGTCAGAATCATCCCCGCCACTCCTGTTGCCATGGTGAAGAGATGCCGCCGCGTTCCCGTTTGCCAGAGGCCCAGCACGCCGTGGAGGAGCAGGATTGAAAAAAGAACCTGCCACGACTCATGAATCGAATACCGCCCGTAAAAAACAAAAGCCGGAGATACGGCCATAGCCAACGCCGCAAGGCGCGAGACCCCCAGACCAAAAAATTCCCGGAAACGCAGCATCGCCCACACGGCCAGAATGCTCGCAATGATCGCCGGCAGGCGCAGCGCCCAGACCTCCCTGCCAAAAAGCGTCTGCGAAAGAAACACGGCGTAAAAATGCAGCGGGCCGTGATAGTTCGTCGGATCGTAGCGATAGTAGCCATTCATCGTCATCTGATCCGCAAACCATCCATTGATGCCTTCATCAAAGTGCGGCGGCTTGATTTCGATGAGCCAGCAGCGGAGGAAAATTGCCACGGCAAGAATGGCGATTTCAGGCAAATGGGCTTTGAAGGCGCGTGCGGACATTCGAATGGCATAACTCCGGCCCTGCCGCCGTATCAAGCTTCCGGCGTCGGGCGCAATTCCCGCGCAATAATCTTTCTTGAAAAGCATCGGCCGGCGAATCAGATTGTTTTCTTCAAATCGGGCCGTGGCTCAGCTTGGTAGAGCGCTTGAATGGGGTTCAAGAGGTCGAGAGTTCAAATCTCTCCGGCCCGATTTTTCCTACTCTGCAGGACATAGAGCATGTCCGTTCGCGGCAAAAAAAGCGCTCTATTCAAGAAACCTCCCCTCCCGCATTCACGACCCGCGCTGCCGCACGCAACCACTTGGAGGGTCAGCCTCCGGCCTGACCCAAGACTGAACAGCTTGGCTACCACGCCGCGCGTTCCCCTCACGCCGCGCGCCGCAACCTCATCGACGCCCTCACGCCGCTTTGCGGCTGAAGTTTGGGTCATGCGGGACGATGGACCCTCCCATTTGCACGACCCGCGCTGCCACACGCAACCACTTGGGGCAGCCTTTGCCTTGCTCGCCCCCTGCTCGCTGCTCACGCCGCGCGCCGCAACCTCATCGACGCCCTCACGCCGCTTTGCGGCTGAAGTTTGGGTCATGCGGGACGATGGACCCTCCCATTTGCACGACCCGCAGAGCAGCGCGCAACCACTTGGGGCAGCCTTTGCCTTGCTCGCGCCCATGCTCGCCGCGCCCTTCGGGCCATCTGCGATGTGCTTCCTCCACCCCGCCCGGTGCTTCGGTTGGCCTGACCCAAGACTGAACCGCTTCCGCAATCACGGCGCGTCGCTCCCTTCACCCAGCAGGCCACCGCCGCGTCAGCGCGATCGATCATCCCATGCTCGCCGCGCCGCCGCTGACCCATTTATTTGCGCCGCAAGGCCGCCATAGCATCAAGCAGAGACGCCGATTCTCTCCGACCCTTAGCCTATACCAGCTGGAGGGCGGCTGAAGTTTGGGGCATGCAAGATGACGCCCCTCCCATGATCACGAGTCACGGCAGTGTGCCACTTCCTCCAAAAAATGCTTCTACCACCCAGCATTCTGCATGCTCGCTACCCTCCGGGCAGCAAATCGCTTGTTTCCAATAAGAAGAGCGACAAAAAGATGCTATAATGTATTGGAAGAATTTCTCTAATGTGCTGGAAAGTTTTCAAAAAAAAACTTGATCTGAAAAAGTGATTAGCTGACTTTATGACAGATCCTCCTTCACTCCCGTAACTCCTCAACCCCAGTTTATGAATTCCCTAGACAGATTCATTCCGCCTCACTCCGCAGTCCTTATGCCGAGTTTTGCTGCCTGCCATGCGGCACTGGATAAGCCCAGCCTGCTTGTCAGATTTCTCGCCGCCGCTATGGCGATTTTTGGGCTCGCTCCTTCGAGAGTCTTTGCCGCCAACCAGACATGGACGAACACCGGCGGTGTTTGTGGCAACTGGTCGGAAACCAATATCTACTTCAAACAGGCGCCTGTCTCGCCGCTTGAAGACTTGCTCTGCGGGTGGGGAGGGGATTCCCAGCGTGGCCGCCTTGGCGCTCTCGTCCCGTTGATTTCCGGCCTTGCACCCCGACCCCATCCTACCCACATCAACTCCTGCCTCCCTGATGAATTCTAACCCTCCATTTTCATCTTTTCTGCGGATTCGCATCGCGGTTTTACTCGCGCTCGCAGCGGGCGCGGCGTTCGTGCCCCACGCGCGGGCTCAGAACGCCACTTGGACATCATCCAGCAACACGACATGGAGCACGGAAACAAACTGGAGCGGCAATGCACCCCCCGGCGGCAATGCGACCAACCGCGCGACATTTAACCTGGCCAATAGCACCATTAACCCCAACCTCACGGCGAATGCCACCACAGGTGCCATCACCTTCACCACGGGTAACTTCACCCTCTCCTCGGCGAGCTCCACAACAGCTCTCACGCTCCTCGGCACCAACAGTAGCACCAGCGCCGCGATCGTTAACACCGCCGGAAACAACATCATCTCCGCCCCGATCATCTTCGGCTCGTCCTCCCTTCAGACTGTCACCATCACGGCGGGCAACCTCACGCTCTCGGGCAGCGTGACCAAGTCCTCTGGCGATCTGGCCTTTGGTGCTTCGGGTAACGTTTCTGTTTCCGGGAACCTGACCGTCGGCGGTCGGGTATCGACCTCAGGTTCGACGGGTTCATTGACATTATCCGGCAACAACTCGGCGGCAGGTTGGGATATCGGCAGCAGCGGCAACGGCGGTATCATCTTGAACAGCGCAGGCGCCCTCGGCACCATCAACTGGACCAACAACGGTCTGCTGACTTCTACCGCCAACAACTACGCCGACTACTCCTCGCGGTTCACCGTCAGCGCGAATCAGAGCTACAACGTCGGTGCCCAGAGTGGTGTAACCGTGATTCTCGGCTCCGCCCTTGCCGGCAACGGCACCAGCGCCTTCCGGTCCGGTAGTTCGGCCGCGACCGGCACCATCGTTCTCGGCAATGCCAGCAACAGTTTCACCGGCAGTGTTTCGATCGCTGGCGGCAATCTCAGCGTCGCGGGCATCGGCAACGCGGGCGCCAACAGCTACCTCGGCACCAACGCCACCATCAACTTCGGTGCGACCACCACCAGTGGGACGCTCATCTATACTGGCGCTAGCGAAACCAGCAACAAGACGATCAACCTCGCCGGCACGACCGGCAACGCGACGATCACGAACAACGGCAGTGGCACGCTGAGTTTCACCAGCAACACCACGGCGACGGGCAACGGCTCGAAGACCCTCACGCTCGGAGGCTCCGGCACGGGTGACTTTGCCGGGGTTATCGCCAACGGCGCCAACGCGACCATCAGCCTCACCAAAGCCAATGCCGGCACTTGGACACTCTCCGGCAATAACACCTACACCGGCGCCAC
>JAPLTI010000076.1 GCA_026398285.1 Verrucomicrobiota bacterium | reverse complement strand
CTCATTCACCGCGATATCAAGCCGGCGAATATTCTCTTCGCAGATCGTGGCACGGTGAAGATCGTGGACTTCGGATTGGCTGTGGTTGCAAGCGATGCCGCAACATCTCCGACGGAAATATGGGGAACCCCGTATTATGTCGCGCCGGAGAAGCTCGACGAACTACCGGAGGATTTTCGAAGCGATATCTACAGTCTCGGCGGCACGCTGTTTCATGCTATGGCAGGCCGTCCACCCTATGAGGCTGATAACGCATCCCTCGTCGCGCTGAAACAACTCAAAAGCCGCCCGGTGAGCCTCCAAGCCTTTGCTCCCGATGTGTGCAATGAGACGGCGTATGTCATCAACCGCATGATGTCGAAAATGCCTTCGAAGCGTTATCAATCCTACGACGAGCTGATCGAACATCTGCGCTTTGCCTTGAGCAAGGCCAATGAGGCGCTGGCAAACCCCACGGCTGCTCGCACGAGTGAGCTGCGTAGTCTGGAAGTCGAGGCCAAGGAAATGCGCTGGATCAACCTCGTTTTCCCAGTGGTGGTGATTTTAGGCCTGCTTGTTTTCGCCTACTTGTATTTCTTCACCACCACTTTTAAGACTCTGGAGTAGAGGGAAGGCGATCTGCGAATTCCGGCCTGTAGAACCACTCGGACCAGTAAGCCCAACCACCCTTGGTCATCTCGACAGGGGAATCGACCCAGCCGCCCTTGCCATCCGGACGGAGGATGCGGTAGGCGTCCTTCCACATCACGCTGGTGCCTTCGGGAACATAGAGGAAGAGGTAGGGTTGGTCCTCATAGATCGTCTGCTGCAGGTCGCCCGCCATGCGGATAATTTTCTCGCGGTTGTATTCCTGCCGGATGTCATCGAGGAGGCGGTCAGCCTTCTCGCTTTTGTAGCCTACGACATTGAGCTGCTCGGGGTTTGCCTGTGAGGAATGCCAGATCTGGAATTGGTCGTAGCCGTTGCCGAGCGACCATCCGAGCACCATGGCGTCGAAGTCGCCTTTGTTGATGTGGTTTTTTAAAAACACAGCCCACTCGTAGAGTTCCACCTTCACTTCAATACCCAGTTGCTTGAGGCCGTCCTGCGTGAGTGTGGCGATGTCGCGGCGGACTTCGTTTCCATTGTTCGTGATGAGGGTGAAGGAAAACCTCTCCCCATTTTTTTGAAGGATTCCATCCGGCCCGGGTTTCCATCCCGCCTCGGCGAGTAGCGCTCGAGCTTTTTCCGGGTCGTAGGCGAAGGGTTTGATATCGGGGTTGAAAAACCACATCTGCGGCGTGAAGAGTCCGGTGCTCTGGAGGCCGTGGCCATAGAGGATGAAGCGGACCATGGATGGCACATCGACCGAATGCGCGAGCGCGCGGCGCACGAGTGGATCCTGGAAGAGCGGGCGTTTGAGATTCCAGCCGATGTAGGTGTAGCTGCTCGTCGGGCTTGTGAAAACTTGGAAGCGCGGGTCGTTCACAAACGCGTTTACTGTCCATGGCTCCGCGCCCCAGAAATCCAGTTGGCGTGTCTCAAATGCGAGACGCAGGGTGAGTTGGTCAGGCATGAATCGATAAACGATCCCATCCAGCCAAGGCCCGGGGGCATCGAAGTAATCGGGATTCCGCTCCACGCGGATGAATTCATTCGTCTTCCACTCGGCGAAACGAAAAGCGCCGGTTCCCACCGGTGTGCGATTGAAATTCTGCGTCCACCAGGTCGTGGGCTTTCCCTCCAGCAAATGTGCGGGGAGGAGGGAAATCATCCAACTCTCCAGCGCGGGCGAGTAGGGCTTGCGGTAGGTCACGCGGAAGGTGTGCGCGTCCGGCGTCTCGACTTTGAGGATCAAATCAAAGTCCGGCTTGCGAGGGGAGGCGGTGGCATCGTCCATGATCGCCCGGTAGGTGAAGGCGGCATCGCGCGAGGTGAACGGTGCCCCGTCGTGCCAGCGGACATTTTTTCGCAGTTTGAAGACCACCTGAGGTTCGGCGAAAAACGAAATGGGTTCGCCGATCTGCACCGTGCCGCCTCCGTTGGTGTTGAGCCAATTTTCGATAGCGCCCTTGAGCGCTGGGTCTGCGCTGATTTCAAACGCCGCGCCGCTTTCCACCCACACGCGGAGGAGTGATCCGTCTGGGAGCGTCTTGCTAAGGCGCTGCAGAGTGTCAGCGGCATTTTCCTTCACCTCCACGCGCAGTGTGGTCAGTGGTGCCAAGGCGTCCGGATTTTTTTAGAGGATTCGAGGCCGGGCTCGGTGAAGTGCAGAAGAAGCTCGCGCCCGCTTTGTGTCACGGCATCCAGCGTCCAGGCGCTCCACTCGGCACGGAGCGACTCGAGTTGGCTTCTCGCCGCACTGGCGGACTCTTCGTTTCGGAAAACCATAGTCGTGGTCTGGTCGAGCGACCATGACTCGGCCAGGTCGCCGATGATTTCCAGATCCTGGTTGTATTTCAGGAGACCGTTGAAAATGGATCCCGCCACTTGCGATGCGGCACCGTCGGCTTGTTGGATCGGGTTGAGTGTCGATGGCTCCCCAAGAACGCCGAGGGACATCTCGTTTTTCTTGTCCGAGGTCAGGCTCGCGGAATTCCAGAACGACACGGCGATGAGCAGCAGAAGAAAAACAGGAAATCCGTAAATGAACCAGCGGGCGACTCGCATGTGAGAAAGGAATGGACGTCAATATGCCGCCGGTGGAGTTTTTCACAATATTCAATGCTCTCCTGGATTTCGGGGCTTTTATGCCGGACTCCGCCTTTTAAAGTGCGGCAGTGATCCGACCGCCCGCCATGTCAATGTGCCGAGCCATTTCCCGAGGCCTGGCTTGTATCCTTCTGTGGGTATTCATGGCGGATGTCTTGCATGCCGATGGCGGGCGTGTGCTGGCTGAAAAGCAGGCGGGCGTCTATCGCGTGGTTCTGTTTGGGAATCCCTCGCCGCTGCGTGCTGGGCCTGTGGTGGCTCTCATGCCGATTGGAGTCCTGCTCTACATCTGGCGCGGGTATCTCAAAAAACGCCGCGCCCCATGAGCAGCGTGACCGGATTGATCGAGCGGGTGACTTTTCACAACGAAGAAACGGGATTTTGCGTTGTGAGGGTGAAGGTCGATGGACGCCGCGACCTAGTCACTGTCGTCGGCCGCGCGTCGAGCATCAATGCGGGGGAATGGCTCACCGCCGAGGGCTCTTGGATTCAGGATCGCGACCACGGCACGCAGCTCAAGGCGGAGTTGCTTCAGACGAGCGCGCCCACCTCGAGGGAGGGAATCGAAAAATACCTCGCTAGCGGCCTCATCAAAGGCATCGGGCCCGTCTATGCCAAGAAGCTGGTCGAGAAATTCGGCGAGGGGGTGTTCGACATCATCGATCGCGAGTCTGTGAGGTTGGAGCAGGTGAGGGGAATCGGTGCTGAAAGACGGCGCACGATCCGCACAGCTTGGGCCGAACACAAAATCGTGCGGGAGATCATGGTTTTCCTCCACTCGAATGGCGT